>JAFGFK010000043.1 GCA_016931135.1 Candidatus Sumerlaeota bacterium
GCGGAACGCTTACGCAGAAATGCGCCTTCGACGAAATCAAACTGCTTCCGCAATATTGATCAGATTCCCATAAGATATTTCCTGATTGTGGATGCCGCCTGAAAAGGCGGCATCTTTTTTTAGCGTAAATCTTTCCAATCCCTTACGCGGGAAGAGCCATAAATGATATCCTGGCTGGGATAAAAATCCTGGGCAAATATGGTAAATAAAATATCTTTTCCTTTATTGACTGTGAAAACAGCCGAACCGCCTGTATCCGTATAACCTGTGGCAAGAATATCTCCCGCGGCATTGTCCTCGAGAACGATGCTTGCGCCCTTGATAATCATCATATAGGATTCTCCCGTATCCCAACTTACCTGAAAAGTGATCTTGATCTGGGAACCAAGATCCTCTTCGGAGCGTAAAACGCTGAAAACACGCGGCGGGCGCGTTCGCAGCGTTAAATTGGGATCGCCGTACAGGAAACATTGATAAGCGTTGGCCGATGACAAATTTTTAAAGTAGGAATTGATGGTTCCTTCGGAAACCCTGGCGTTCCAGTATGAAATCGCCTTTATATGCGTGAAGGCGTTCAGGGGACCAATATTCGCCGTTTTGTTATGATCATCTGAGCCAAACGCCTTGCAGAAAAGGACGCGATCCCATTCGTGCCCCGGATAGGTATAATAAATATGATCCGATCCCAAACTGGCGACTGCGCCTTTCCCTCTCTTTTTCAACCATTCCTTTGCAATGCTGTCTTTCGAGAATTTCCCGTTATAACAGGCTGTGGAGAATACAATCGGCGTATAGGCGCTTGATGTTAAAGAATCCAGGTTCGATACGGTGAACGATTCATAGCTGGAATCACTTATCTTATGCCATTTATCCCACTTGTCCCAATCGCCATGTCCATTATAATTCACAAATCCCAGATTGTTGTTGACGGCGTTTATGATCGAGGCGTTGGAAACGCCTGATTGATTGCCGTAAACCTCGGTAAAAGAAAGTCCGGAGGTTTTATAGGCTTCCGCCGCGATTAAATGTTTGTGATCTGGAAAGCGGGGATTCTTGAAATCCTCCCCTGGTTCGAGATTGTCTGTCTTTGCGTTGTCATAATGGGCGCAAAGAAGCGATTGGGAGGGCCAATTCCCGGAAGGAGGATTGATTTCATAATTCAGAATCTTCTGGAGCATATCATCCATCTCGGTAATATTTTTTGCCGGGATGCGCCCAATGAAAACGTCGCCGTAATCGTCATCTCCATTCACCCGCGCGTAATAATAATCCGACGCCACAGTCACAAAGCATGATTTCCATGTGGATGCGCTGGTATCGAACCAGTATCGTTTAAAAGTGTATTTTCCCGAGGTAAGAAGGTTGGCGTCGCCGATCAGCAGAATATAAATGTCATAACAGACATTATTGTTGTAAAAAGTTTTGATGTCATTGAAGAGGCTGGCATAATCGCTGGAATAGGAATCCGCATCCTTGATTGTTACAGGGATTCCCTTTCGTTTTTTCCACCTTACAAAATCATCGAATACCGATGAGGATTGAAAGGAGTTGGGAGCGTAAATGAGCATTTTGGGTTTCTGAATCCCAACGGTTCCCGGAAACATATGGGAGAAATTTCCAAAATTCACGATTTCCTTTTCGTATGTCTCCCACCATACCTTGCTGCAATTATAAATGTCAAAACGGGGGGCGCCGTTATGATTCAAGGTTATGCGCATTTCTTTCACAACCTTGAGGTCCTGCGTTCCGGGAATCACGAAAAATGGAAATATCTCCACCTGGCTCACCGGGCAATGATGCCACATGCCGATATCATACCGCATCTCGGAATAGGGGGGAGAAGTGGGATTATAGGGATACCACTGAGTGGAGGCATAGTGAGCCGGATCGTATTGAAATGTGGGTTTGGATTGTCCCACTCCGAAAACGCCCTGAAAGGGATAAATCCTGAAATTGTTCAAGATGATCGGTGGAGACATCTCCTGGATCGAGGTAATCGTAATGGTTGTGGCGTCGGAAACAACGCCAACCAGGGGTCTCATCACCGGCAGTTCACTTTTGCCGGGATTCATGTAATACCCGTAATTGCCAAGTCCATAGGAAGTCAGGGCGTCGTCTTCCGCGGGAAGGCGTATGATTTTAAATGTCTGTGACGCTGTCGTGATTTCATCCACCCAGAATCCATGGATATTGATATCAATAACGGTTGCGTTGATATCCCACGATTGAACCGTGATTGTAGGCGAGGTTCCTTCCGGCGCCGCATCTCCCAGGAGCGGCATCCAAACAGGCGAGGCAAAAGCCGCATTCAGAAATACCGCGCATAAAAAATTCCCCAGAATACCCAAGAACAAATATCTTTTATTCATGTTATACCCTCCCGTATGACAATACAAAAATAAAGATCATGAACCCTTAAAATATCCTATAAGGGATTTTTATCAAGTTTTACTTATACTCTTTATACCGCAATTCTGTCAATCGAAAAACTGATGCGCGCCCATCCCGATTCATTTTTATGTTGACGATTGATGCAATCCTTTTCGTATAGTTCCCTATCATATCTCGTTTGACTGGAATTGTTTCGCTCAAAAGGAGGCGCGCAATGACAGCGAATTTTCAAGCATTAATCGGTGGAAAATGGATCAAAAAAGGATCCTTGGGGACGTTTAAAAATATCAATCCCGCCAATACGGATGACATTATCGGGGAATTTCCCGCATGCGGCAAAGAAGAGGTTGTCAAAGCGGTTGCTTCTGCAAAGGAAGCCCAGAAGAAATGGGCGCTTGTTCCAGCGCCGAAACGCGCGGAAATCATCAAACGCGCCGGGGACCTTCTTTCCGAACAAAAAGAAGAAATCGCACGCCTCATGACGCGCGAAATGGGAAAAATACTCATCGAAACCCTGGGAGACGTTCAGGAGGGAATTGATACGGCGTATTACATGGCGGGCGAAGGCAGGCGCATGTTCGGCGATACGGTCCCGTGCGAATTGCCCAACAAGTTCGGAATGTCCATACGTCAGCCTGTGGGAGTATGCGGAATCATAACCCCTTGGAATTTTCCTATGGCAATCCCCACATGGAAAATCTTCCCCGCCCTTATTTGCGGCAACGGGATTGTATTCAAACCCGCAACGGACACTCCGGCGACAGCCGTGCGGTTTGTGGAAATCTTACTGGAAGCCGGCGCGCCTCACAAACTCGTCAACCTTGTGCCTGGTTCCGGGAAAGTAGTCGGAATGGCGATGCTGGAGCATCCGGACATCCGCCTGATTTCCTTTACAGGTTCCACCCAGATCGGAAGGGTCATCGCCCAGAAATGCGGGGAATATCTGAAACGCTGTTCCCTGGAGATGGGGGGAAAAAATGCCCAGATCGTGATGGATGACGCAGACCTCGATCTTGCCCTGGAAGGCGCGCTGTGGGGGGCTTTCGGAACCACGGGGCAACGCTGCACAGCCACCTCGCGCCTGATCCTTCACAAAGCGATTGCGGAGGAATTCACGAGAATGCTCCTGGAGCGGGCTGCGGAGATTCATATCGGCGACGGACTGGAGGAAAAAACCGAGATGGGTCCGCTCATCAACAAGGCGCAGCAGGAAACCATTGCGGAATACGTGAGGATCGGCAAAGAAGAGGATAAGGCAAAGCTGATACTTGGCGGGAAAGCGCTTACAAAGGGAAAATACAGGAAAGGATTCTTTTTCGAACCGACGATTTTTACGGGAGTGAAGAGACACATGCGGATTGCCCGGGAGGAAATATTCGGTCCCGTGCTTTCCATACTCGAGGCGGAAAACCTTGATGACGCCATTGCCACGCTCAACGATACGGATTACGGGCTTTCCTCTTCCATTTATACGAGGAACGTCAACAAGGCGTTCAAAGCCATCAGGGATATCGAGGCGGGAATCACGTACATCAATGTTCCAACAATAGGCGCGGAGATTCAACTCCCCTTTGGAGGCGTGAAAAATACGGGAAATGGACACAGGGAATCGGGACATGCCGTACTGGATACCTTCTCGGAATGGAAATCGGTTTACATCGATTACAGCGGGAAGCTTCAGAGAGCGCAGATCGATACGGATAAGTGAATCGGGATTGTTCCCTATCATATCAGATAAATACTCTTTGATGATGTTGAGAAAGGAGAAATGGTCATGAAATTGAATGGAAAGGCTTTGGGCGTGGCATGGGGTATTCTGTGGGGGGGCGCTATTTTCCTGGCGACCCTTGCCGTGGTATTCCGGGGAGG
Source organism: Candidatus Sumerlaeota bacterium (assembly GCA_016931135.1). GTDB lineage: Bacteria > Sumerlaeota > Sumerlaeia > MWCT01 > MWCT01 > JAFGFK01. The sequence continues at coordinate 4,261 of JAFGFK010000043.1, forward strand.
CTCCGGGGAATTGACGGGAAAACTGGCGAGGTTCTATATCGGGTATTCCACCACGTTCGCTGGGGCGTTCATTGGACTCATTTACGGATTTATTCACGCCTTTATCATGGGCGTAGTCTTCGCAGCGATATATAACGCCGTGGATCAGAAAGACAAACAATAACCGCCTCTCCCCCGAGGCTGCGCGTAAAATCCGGGAGGGATAATATCTCGTTCTCTTGAGAATTTTTACGAGACATCTTTCAAAGGGAACTTTTTCAGGATGAAAAAAGGCAGAGTCATTGTAAGGTTCCTGATAATCCTGGGTTCGTTTCTGTTGATAATCAGCGGGGCGATATTGTTTTTTATTTTTCAATTCTCGAAATCGCGGATTCCCGAAGGCAATCTTGATTTCTCGCGTTTTATCGGGGAAAAGCTGCCTTCTCGCGAAGCGCCGGTTTCGCCCGATACGGCAAGGGTGTTTTTTACAACGGATGGGCGCAGTTTGAGCCCTGAAATTTTCCCTTTGTCATCCGACCTGACCCCTTACCAGAGGGTGGAAGGTCTTTTGAAGCGCCTGATCACAGGTCCTGCCAGCAAATATTTCGAGCCGACGATTCCCCTAAACGTCAAGATACTCGGCATCTTCATCGATGAAGATGACATCACGCTGGATTTTTCCGGCGAACTGAAAACAAGCCTCCAGGGCGGCGTTACCCAGGAACTCCTCACCATATATTCCATTGTCAACACGGTTGCATTGAATGTGGAAGGAATCAGGCGCGTTCAGATTCTCATTGATGGAAAGACCACTCCCCTTTTATCCCGCGAAATCGACATCGAAAAACCGCTCATGACGAATCTGAATCTGATACGGTATTAAACTTATATACCCCCCGGGATTCGCTCTTTCAGATAAAGCGAGGATAAATCGATTTTATCCTTTATCAACTGTTTTGGAAGCCATTCCAGTTAGCCTCATCGGATAAACCGGTTTATTCGTTTCAAATGATTGCAAGTAATAAACTCATAAAGACGAATAATATTATACACTCTGTAAGCGATATTTTTTTGGATAGTATAAATACACAAGAGAGAGATTGTTATTAAATCTTTATATCAAACAATGGCTTTGTATTGTCCGCTATGTTTCATTTCTGAAAGATCGAAAAGATCGTTGGCTGCCTTGATAATTTTATCTCCAATTCCCGGTTCATAGTAGATATTACCGCATTTATTACAAACCAAAGCAGGTATCCCCTCAATTTTAACTTCCAATCCTTCACGTTCGAATGTTTGTGATACTTCCATTTTCTGCAATATTCCCGATCTACAGGATTTACATGTTGCGCCTTGTTTCATAATCATTTAAAACCTCTTCTAAATGGCGTCTCCCAAAACGGGCGACGGGGGATATATGCGGTTACTATATCCACCCAATCTATGTCTTCACTTTCCCTCCAATAATCAATGACAACATGGAGACATTCCTTATAATTCTTTGATATTTTGAATTGCCCCATGATAAGACATCGATTTTCAGCTTCATATATTTCCAGGATTTTACCATTTCCTGTCAATAACACTGAAAGGGTGCACATCATTTTTCTTGGTGAAGAAAGGACAAAGGAAACGGGGTCAAACCCTATAAAAATCCAGGTATTGTTGCATAAATA
>JAFGFK010000409.1 GCA_016931135.1 Candidatus Sumerlaeota bacterium
AGAGTCTGGATGCGCATACAGGATTTTTATAGGGTTTGACCCCGTCTAAGTTGAATAACAATCGGAAAACTGATGTGCGCCCATTTCCTTCACGGCGCATTAAATAGAATCGATGATGATGGCGTGTTTGCAGGAGAATTCAGCGCCTGGTTCGAGGGGAAGGACGCCCTCTTTTTCCGTAAGGTTTCCCGATGCATTTTTGAAATCCGCTATGCCGTACCAGGGTTCGATGCACACATAAGGCGCTTCGGGAACGCCCTTCCACAAAGCGAGCCAGGGGAATCCCGGGTATTCCACGGTTATGGATTTACCGCCTTGAGGGTGTTTCATAGAAACGCTCGAGGAACGCGGATTTTTTATAATGATTGTTTCGGATTGGAAGGGGTCGGGATTCAAGCGAAGGATTTTTCCCTTTTCGAGAGAAACGGGCTCGCCTGTGGAAATGATCCCGTTTTCGCCCTTATAAAGAAGAGGCTCTTCTTCAGAATCGAACTCCAGAAAGTAATCCTTGGTATGCGTTCCGGGTATGAACGGGCAGTTGAATCCCGGATGCGCGCCGATGGAAAACCAGATTGTCTTTTCATCGGCGTTGATGACGCGGTATCCAACGGTCAGGCGGTTTTTATTCAGGAGATATTCTATCTTGAGAATAAAATGAAAGGGATAATTTATCAGGGAGGCGTCATCCTCTCTGAGGGTGAATACAAGCCGATCCTGTTTCTCTTCCTCGGTATCAAAGATGCGATCGCGCGCAAACCCGTGCTGTGGAAGGGAGTAGGATTTCCCCTCGAACAGGTACTGCTTGTTTTTTACTGCGCCCACTATGGGGAAGAGCGCCGGCGCGCGGCGGTTCCAGAACCGGGCGTCTCCCTGCCACAAATATTCCGTATCATCTTTGGCGTCTTTTATGCTCGCCAGTTCGGCGCCTGCATGATGAACCTGAACAGCGAGAAAATCATCTTTAATCATAAACAATTCCTGCATAATGAATCCTCCTAAATGCCGCCCTTGATCCCAGGTCCCCCGGGAACAGTTGCCATGTAAAACTTGTTGTAATTCATGGAATGAACATAGTGCGGCGTTACGCCGCGATATATGGAGCTGAACGCCCGCGTCAAATCGCAGAAAAGAAGCGCCTCGAGTTCCCCCAGCATCGGGTATTCCTTTCCATAGTTCTTTATTTCAAAACGCATTTGAGGCGCTCCCTTCAGAAAGTCGTTGAATAATTTATCTGCGCGGATCGTGAGCCGTTTATCCAGATATCCCTTGAAACGAAGAAAAACCGTATTGGGGGAAACGATTTTTCCCTCCCCGTTCCGATTCCCTCCCCACAGGGTTTCGAACCACTGTTGCACGTAAGCCTCCTGTTCATTGTGCATATCTTCGGGCATGATTTTTGCCGATGCCGGATGTTCCACGCATTCGCCAAACTGGTTTTCGAGTCTTCTGGCTATGGCTTCGTAAAAGGGGGAAGCCCAGAACGCCGGGTCTTTCATGGGGAAAAGTCTCTCAACTTTGGCGGGGTTTGTTGCGCCCCAGTTCAAGAAAAGAGCAGCCTGTTTGGCGGGGCTTTGGGAAAATGGCATTCCCACATTGTATTTTTTCCGGGCGAGTTCGGTCAGTTTTTGCGTGGAACGTTCGATTTCGCTCCACCATTTTTCGATATCAAAAATAAGCCTCTTTCCGCGCTCTTCCCTCCATGCCATGCCCGCATATCCCACAATGGCGAGAAGGATGACAATGGCTACGGCAAGGTGTTCCCTGGGTTGAACCAGGTTGAATTTCTTTCCCGGAATCCGGATAAAGGGCAGTTTTTGCTCCGAGCATATTTCCTCGAGCCTTCCACCTGTGGAAACGCCGATGATTTTGACATCTTTCGTATTGAGTTTCTCCATCCACAGCAGCGCCTCCTCCGTATTGCCGGAGTAGGAATAGATAAGGGCAAGATCGCCTTTACGCAAAGGGCGCATGGGGCTTGGATAATGCGGCAAGAGATCGAGATCGGATTGGAATCCGAGATTGGAGAGGAGCATTTTGACAACGAGCCCCCCGATGGCGGAGCCGCCCATGGCGCCGGGCATGACGATTCGTTTTATTCCGGAAAGATCGAGTTTTTCAATTATGGCGCGGATTTCCCGGTTCTTGAGTTTCCATGTCTCGCGCATGTAAAAGCCAAAATTGGAAACGCGTTCTGAAAGGTTCTTCATGTCGATCGCCTTTCTGAAATCGTCGTCATCCACCACGCGTTCCATGCCTTTTGCGTTGACATACTCCTGGGAAAGGATGCGGCGCGTCATGGCGGCGAGGACCAGGTTGCCTTCGCGCAGCTGGTAGGTTTTGAATTCCTTTTCCTCGATGGCGCCAAGGGAAAAGATGGCTTTCACCATGTCGTTGTCTTTCCGCTTGAGCGTATGTAATATGGTTTTGGCGCGTTGATCCATTTGGCTGGGAAGTTTTTTCAAGAAAGCGTTTATTGCGATGTCGAAAACTGCGGGAGTAATTCTTTTAAACCGGATTTCTTTCGGATTTTCTACTTTGAACCAAACTTGTTTACTCATATTCAGTCCTTTTCTGAAAGAACGGATTTGAATCCTTTTCATTCATGGAAACAGAAGTATATAAAGAATCTCAAAACCGATTTTCAAGAGGAAACGGATTTTTCAGGATGAACGATTGATAAAGTATAATCTTTTCCAGAAAAGTGTTGACACGACTGGTTTTCAAACTTAATCATTTGAATAAATTAAGTGAAGAAGTTTTTTATTATGAAACACTTGCTTCCAATAAGGGAACCGATTTTACTGGCTCGGATTTTCCTGGTGCTGTTCATGACCCTGTTCGGGTATCTGCTTACCCCAAAGGGCAGCGGCATGTCTCTCCATTATACCCTGGGCGCCTTGATCATTTCCCTGATCCTGGTACTGTTTGAATACAGTACGGAGGTGATCTCCTCCAAAAAGATTCTGATCGCAGGCATAGGTCTTTTTTTCGGGCTTGTTCTATCATCGCTTTTTGCGCCGATGATACCGGATGAAATAACAAGTCCCTTTCCTCCCCGCCTTATATGTAACATGATTTTCGGTTATTTCGGCGTTGCCATGGCGTTGAAGCATGAAAACCGCCTGTCTCTTTCCCGGCTTAAATTTTTCATTTCCAATCCTCGGGAAAACACCTGCATCCTGGATACGAATGTCATTATCGACGGACGCGTGAAGGACCTTTATGAAACGCACTTTTTAAAAGGGGAAATCATCATTCCCGAGTTTATCCTCAGGGAACTGCAGATCATAGCCGATTCCACCGATTCCCAGAAAAGGGCAAGGGGGCGTCGCGGGCTGGAGAACCTCGAGCAACTTCAGGAAACCTATCCCAATCTCCAGATCTGGGAAAAAGATTATGAGGACATTCCCGACGTGGATCATAAATTGATCCAGTTGGCAAAGGAATTGGGGGCGGAACTGCTCACCAATGACTACAACCTGAACAAGGTTGCCTCCCTTCACCAGATTCGCGTATTGAACATCAACGACCTGGCGCAGGCGCTGAAGCCCAGCTTTTTTGTCGGTGACGAGGTTCATATCCGGCTTATCCGCGTGGGAAAGGAAACCCACCAGGGCGTGGGATACCTGGAAGATGGAACGATGGTTGTTGTGGATGACGCCAAGCATCTGATCGGCAACGAGGTGGATATCGAGGTCACAAGCGTGCTGCAGACCTCCGCCGGAAGGATGCTTTTTGGCCGGGTGAAGGAACACGAAAGAGGCGACGCCCAGAACAACAAGTCGCGGAAACCGGGGACTTACGGCAAAACGGAATATCCGAACCGCAGCGTCAATCGGGTCTAACCCTTGTTCATGTACGGTTTATATACGGCTTTCGGCAGAAATTGGCGGAAGGCTGGATAAAAGGGGAGAATGTTCCCATGAAGACAACGGCATTGATCATGGCAGCGGGGCGCGGAAGGAGACTGGGGGATGAAACCCCAAAACAATTCCACCGCCTCATGGATAAACCTCTTTTAAACTATTGCCTGGAAGCCTTTGAATACATGCCGGAGATCGATTCCATGATAGTTGTCCTGCCGCCGGAATATGCCCAGATGGTACAGGTCAGGATGGACCTGAAGCATTTCCAGAAAATCGTGGACATCGTAGCGGGAGGAGATAGACGTCAGGATTCCGTATGGAACGGGCTCAAAGCGATTCCGGAGATTACCGAATATGTTTTAATCCACGATGGAGTGCGTCCATTCCCCCCCATCAGGGAAACCAGGAAGGCGTTGGAAGTCGCGCGGGAGTTTGGCGCGGCGATTCTGGCGCTTCCGATAACGGATACGGTCAAGGTGGGCGGTCAGGATGACAATATTCAGATGACGCTGGATAGATCGAATCTGTGGGCAGCCCAGACCCCGCAGATTTTCAGGAAGAAACTGCTCCTCGAGGGTTACCAGAAGGGGCAGCGGGAGAACAAAACCTTTACGGATGATGCGGCAGCGGTTGAGAACCTTGGGTATCCTGTGCGTCTGGCGCCGGGATCGCCTTATAATATCAAAATAACGCAGGTTGAGGATTTAAACCTTGCCGCGGGTATTTTTCAGAGCAGGAAAGAGGATTTGGATTGACCTCGTGGCGAACAGGTCAGGGCATTGATGCGCATGCTTTTTGTACGGGTCGCCCCCTTGTTCTGGGCGGGGTTCGCATCCCGTATGAAAAGGGACTTGCGGGGCACTCCGATGCGGATGTGCTCGTTCACGCGATCATGGATGCGCTTCTTGGAGCGGCGGCAATGGGGGATATCGGGCGCCTTTTCCCCCCCACGGATAATGCTTATAAAGATATTTCAAGTCTTGACCTTTTGGAAAAAGTATCCCATCTTCTTACTATTAATGGTTGGATGGTGGTAAATGTGGACGCCACGATTATAGCGGAAAATCCGCGCGTGAGTCCCTTTAAAAAGGAAATGGAAAACAATATACAGAAACGGATTGCCGGAAAACCGGTTATCAATGTAAAAGCCACAACAACGGAAGGTTTGGGCTTCACGGGCAGAGGGGAGGGCGTCGCCTCCCTTGCCGTGGCTCTTATCTCCCGGAATAAAGAGGATTAAAATGCTGGAAAGACTGAATTCTCTCGAGGAAAAGCTGGACTCGGTTCTTACCCGCTTTATCAGCCTTAAGAAGGAACGGGATGAGCGGGTGGCGGAAAACCGCAAGCTCAAGCTCCAGATTGAAAAAATGTCAAAGGAAAAGAAAAACGTCCCCCTTGCAGAAGGTCATGACAAGGCGCAGGAAAAAGAGCATGGCGAAAAGGCGGAACAGCTGCGGAAAATCGAGGAGGAAAACAAAGCCCTGAAAAAAAAGAT
>JAFGFK010000410.1 GCA_016931135.1 Candidatus Sumerlaeota bacterium
CATGTAATAACCTTCCTCCCACAGCCATTCGCCGCCTGCGGTCTTTGATGTGTATCCCTCATCTATGAAAAGGGGATTGGAAGAAATGTTCCCCTCCCCGGGAAATCCGCCGATGATACAGGTGTGATCCACATAAGCCTGGGCGCCTCCCCATAATCGAATTTCTGGAGATCCGTCCCATAAAATATTATTTGTTGAATAAAGATTGGAATAAGTATATGTTACATGAACAGATAAAGAAAATACTTCGCTTATTAATTGACCTGTAGAAGCGCAATTATTTAAATAAACATTGGAATTATCTGTGATAAACATTACTTGCGAATCCCGTGCCTTTACATAATTTCCCGAGAAAATACATCCGTTAAAATAAGCGTTGGAATATTTCTCTATATAACAGGCGCCTGCGCCTAAAGAATAATTGTTCAAAAACATGGTATTGTAAAAATTAACCAGGGAGGAATATAAGATATAAACACCACCACCGCCATCACTCCAGGTATCGTCATAAGACGTATTCTCTTCTATACGACATCGGATAAAGGTTGGGGAGGCGCCGTAAATCATGATCCCGCCCCCTCCATGAGGATCATGAAGCAAGGCGACCCGGTTCTTTCGAATCAGGCAATTATAAAACGTGGGACTGGAGCCCCCGGATAGATATATCCCTCCGCCGAAATAATTATCCTCAGAATTGTCCGTATTATTCTCCTCTATCACGCAATCCGCAACAAGACCGGTTGCGGGATCATAATAGAAATTCATCCCCCTCCAGGAATTTCCGCGTATGACACATCGCTTCACATCAACGGTTGTTCCACAGAACCAGATTCCGCCCTTTTTGTTATTCAAAAACTCGCTGTCTTCCACTGTAACGCTATTCTTGTAATCGCAGAATAATCCCTCCCCGTCATTATCTCTTATAATACAACGTCGAATCGCAACTGTGGCATTATTGCATACCAGGATTCCGTCTATACCAAGAGGACTCCTGTTCTGTTCAACCAGGCAATCCTCAATCAGGAGATTACCGGCATAAAGGCATGCAAGGGCAAATCCTCCTTCCGGAGTCTCGGTTTTGGTTATCCGGCAATGGGAAATGACGGGATCTGTGGAATCATAATCCACAAGAATGCATCCCCCGAATCGCATGGTCACATCCTTGTATGTCCTCGTTGTACCTTGTCCCCCCAGGATTGTGAATCCATCCAGCCTCCCTTTTGTCATCAGAACCTCCGAATAACTCTTCCCTGTTCCATCGAGGATGGTTTCATTCAGGGAGATGTTTCTTTGTTCAAGATCGGTTTCCGTTCCTGCAAATCCGCCGTAAAGAGAAATATTCTTTTGCAGTATTACCTGTTCTATGTAAGTTCCCTTTTTCACCCAGATATGATCGGCTTCCTGCGCCGCTGTTACAGCCGGGGAAATGGTTTGGAACGCATTTTCCCAGCTGGAGCCATTCCCCGAACCGGATGCATCCCAGGCGACATAAATGATTCCCGGCGCTCTTACGGGAAGAGAGAACGCCAGATAAAAAATTACAAATAATATATTACAACTTCGCATCATTACTCTTTGGGATCCGGAGGAATTACCGGGACTAAAAAGAGATTCAGGCTATAATCAGAATTCGGATCCGGAATATCGGTCCAGAAATACAATAATATATCAAGATTTTCTTGAATATCCGGGGGGACCTCCCATTCTGCCACAGTCCAGCAATAGTTCTGATAACAATCTCCTTCATGCCATGTCGTTTCCGATTCGGTCTTATAAAATATCGCAGGCATGACCCAATGCCAGATATTAAAAACCAGGAATTGATACTTGACTTGACCATGGATATTATAATAATATTTTGTTCGGAACCAGATATCCACCCCGTCATAAGGGATAATGGAAATTTCAGGCAGCGCATTCGGATCATCTTCAGAAGAGGAACCATAACTAAAACTGTATGCGCTCAAATCCGGCGCCAGTTCAATAGATCCATCTAGAGGACAGCTGATACGAAACGGTTGATTCACCAGATCCCCAGAGCGCCAATCCTCAGGATAGATTCCGGTATGGTTATTTACCCAGCAATCAGAAACAGCCATGAGGGAGTAACGCGAGATCGGGGCAATAATATTCCTTTTGGTTCGGTAAGAATATCTATATCCATCCGGATTCGATGGAAGCCAATTTTCGGGTTTTCTATACGGAGTGTCAAAGGTTTCAAAGAGCCCCCAACGAAATATGTGACTCGAATAATCATCAATCACATGGGAATCCGAGCTGCACCAGAGACCTGTTCCGGTAAGGGGGCAGACCTGTTCTCCCACTGGTCCCCAGATATTTTCACGGGCATTTTGAGAAAAGTATTCCGCCTCCTGAAGCCATGTCTTTATATAATATTTCGTGTATTCAGAGGTGCTGTCATACGCATTATATATAGACTGGTCTGTTCCTGTAAAAGGCTCATAAGGAGTCCAGTCATATTCCTGCGTTTCAGTATTAAAGGCAAAATAAGAGAGCTGATAATCATGACAATGACCGATTTCACCAAGTAGAATATTATAATTTATATTTGAAAAATTTTTCATGGAGCTGCGGAGCCAATCCACTTTAGGACCAAGTCCGATGAGAAAAAGATCGCCGTACATATGCCAGGAAAGATTGGGCAAGATATATGAATTATTGTTATAAAGGAGAAGTTTCATGGTTTCCGCATGGGTAAAGCCATAGCTCAGTTTCGATCCTGAAACGCCGAGATAATCGGAATTAATAATGACATCGCCAGCCCAGTCTATCAGGTTCCGGAATTTCTCCCGGGACATTTTTTCATTTTGTTCATCTTCAATTGCCTCTGCAATCTGGGCATTGGTTTCATAATAATACTCGGGTATGGCTTCTTCATCCCAGGGCTGACTGTAGAGATACGCGGACTCCACATCATACTTCAGGCAGTTCTGATCCCCCTCATTATGGATTTCCACGAAATCCACATTCGCGGATTCCATATATTCGTTTATGGATTGCGCTCCGGCGTATTCCTTGCATTTATTGTAAAACGTCTTGAAATACAGCCAGTTTGTTCCGGTATAATAATGATCAAAACTCTGGTAAAAAGGTCCGGATTGATTGGAAAATTCTTTTTCTGCAGGAAGGGGACCTCTTATATCCAATCCCAGGTAAAAGCAAAGGATAATATTGACATTGGGAAAATGCTCCTTCATCTCCTCAAGGAATTCAAATAATCTATCCCAGCAACGATTAATATTTTCCAAATTATGTAGATCATCCAGATTTGACGACCAATTGATATAATCAGGATTTTGAAAATCCGATGGCAACATTCCCTGATTTATTGTTCCCCTGTAACCCTGGCTATTTGACCACCAGTAGCTTCTTACATCCGTATCCTGGAGATTGACAATGGACCATTGGCAAATTTCCCAAGGTCTTACCAACATAATCCTTATGGTATTGACGCCCTTTTTCTCAAGGATGCGCACCTGGGCAAGGAGATACTGCTTTTCATAATCCCAGTAGGGATAGGGAAATTCAGGCGGGGTTGAAGGCGTTGGCGCCGGGGGTGTGGGTGTGGGAGGAGGCAATGCGGCAGCCTCTGAATATCCCTGCCACATGGAGCCCATGAAATTCCAGGGGCTTGTCAAATTCACAATTCTATAAGAGATATTTCCATTGTAGGATGGGGTGGAGGAGGGGGGGGGAAGTGTTCCTCCATATTGCCCGAAAACAGAAGGACAAAAAAGTGAAAAACCCAAAATGGAAACCGATATCAGAATAAACGATATTTTTAACTGGATTGTCTTCATCGTATATTTCCTTTCCTTATAAAGATCCATGAAATGCGGGTCAATTGTTTTTTGCGGGTTGCATCTTGACTCCGTTACCAAAACATCCTGAAATCGGGGGTCAAGATGCGCCCTTTTTTGCTCCTTACGGCACATTTATCGTATTTCCCCTCCCCCGAATATTCTCCATGATCTGATTGGGAGTTTGGGGCTTTTGTCTTGAAGGGATGATCTCCCCCTTCGCCTCGCGGGTCTTTTCCATCAGGACCCAGGACATATTCCTGGGGATGCCTGTTTTTTCCTTTCCCAGGAGATCGATAAACTCCTGCTTCTTCCCTGTTTGTTCCGAGACCTTCAATCCACAGGAAAGGGCAAGATGATAGTTCTTCACATTACCGGTGCGGCGGGAATGGGAAATGCTCTTTGACAACAGATTGCCACAGCGCTTTTGAAAGGATGCCTCCTGATTCCGTAAGGCAATCGTTCCATCCTTGAGATAGCTTTCCAGTTCCAGGAGAGGAAGCTCGCCGTTCAGGGCATTCCCTGGATACCTTTCCGGATAAGCCCGGATTTCCTCCCGCGCCTTGTCTCCGTTTTTCAGGTAATTCCATGCCTTGATCCTGTGGATGCCCATTTCCGGATTCAGGGGATGATCCGGGTGGTTATTCATAAATACGCTTGTTTGCTCCAGGAAGTCATTCATACAGGAGAGATCGAAATTGATCATGATCAACTGGGCTTCGGAATCAAGCCTGCGATCATGGAAAGGATTTTCGTCCATCAATTTCCGGAAGATCCTCCGGGAGGTATAGGGAAAATGGTTCATTCTCGTCGCCACGCCCGTTTGATAATCTCTTTCCTCATGATCATCTTGCGCATGGATTGAGAAACCGAGGATAAGGATTGCCAAAACAACTGTAAGGAATTTAAATGTTTTCATAAACCTCCTCCTTGTCAATTATTCGAGGTGAAATAATCAGGATATTTTACAGACATATTTTGAAGAAGAGCCCTATCCTTGTTTTTTCGCGCAAGTTCTTGAATCCATTCCGCTGCTTTCTGTTTCATATCCCAGGGCGTTCCGTTTTGCCCGAATGCGCTGCCCTTTTGAGAAAAGTCCAGGGAAAAAACCTTCTCGAGCATGGGAACCGCCTCCGCGTAATTTCCCGTATTATCCAGAGCCATTCCAATAAACATGGTTGCCATGCTGTATTCGCGGGTTTGTTCCGGGTATTTCTCAAGGAATTGCACGCCCAGTTCTATTGCCTTCGTGAAATTTTGTTCGTAATACCAGGTCTCGAGGATCATGAGTTCCGCAGTGGCGCAAGTCTGGGGCGCTTCCCGGGGAGAAACATAATCCAGGACCTTGAGGCAGGAATTGCGGCAGTCTTCGAGGGTTCCGGCGCCGCCTTCCGCGCCCCGCGCTATCTCCATCACAATCCCGGACTGTTGTACTTGAGCCAGGGCTTTCTGTTTTAAATCTCCGGTCAATTTTTTCAGAAGTTCAAATGCCTGAAAGGATTCAATTTTTCTTTTTTGCCCCGCATAAACAAATCCCAGCCTGAAGAGCGCCTCTTCACAATGCCTCTTGACGCGAGGAACGGATCCTTCAGCCACAGCGCGAAAACTCGCCTCGGAGGAGACTTTATCCTGTTTTTTATATTGCAAATACGCCTTTCGCAGCATCGCCCAACCGGCAATCGGATCTCCCCCCGTTGCCTGGCTCAGGAGGGTATCAATATAGGATTCCGCTTCCTCCGGCGAGTTCTGAGGATAAATGAGCGAGAATTGTTTGATCTCTGAACGTTCATCGCCAAGAAGGGAATCTTCAAGGGGAGACTCCTTGAAGAGAACGAGTGAAATAGAATTGGGGATTTGATTCAAACCCGCCATTCCCGATAAGGCTTCCAAAAGACATTCCCGATCCTTAAGAGAAACGATTTCCCCAAAAGCGTTTATCTCCGGCAATTTCTTGATAATCCATAAGGGAGTCATGACGTCTTCGTATTTTCCGATAATCACCTGGTAGGCTGTGCCGTCGTAATAAACTCCTACAGGAGAGAATCCCTGCTGAAGAAGGTCCCCCTGCTTTTCCAGGGCTGTTTGCCGGGAGGAAGATTCCCAGATCTCCACGCCATAGGGATTAGCCGAGACATTAAAGGGCAAAACGATAACAAAACACCCAATACAAAAGATGAAGAGACATTTACGCATAATAGCCACCATATTCATACCTCCTTTGAGATAATATCTTATTTGGGGTGATAAGGATATAAGGAGAGAAAAAAGGGAATAGAAAATATAGGGATTTATTAAATGAGTGAGTGAGTGAGTGAGTGAGTGAGTGAGTGAGTGAGCAAGAATCATGCAAGAATCGAGCGGGAATATTGCGGGATTTGATCGTGATTTGAAACGTTGCAACGGCGTTGCCATAACTTTTATTCCG
>JAFGFK010000044.1 GCA_016931135.1 Candidatus Sumerlaeota bacterium
CATGTTATGAGAAATAGGATTTGAAGGTCTTGGATGTATTTTTCCAGTTTCAACCAAATTATAAATTAATTTATGAGCTTCAAATATTGATGGTTGTGGGTGTGTTAGATTGTCTTTCATCTCTTTTAATGCGGGAATTGTTCTTAAAGAAATTTTTAATGGAGAAAAAGTCTTTTCAACATAATCCAGAATATCTATATGATTAGCAAGTAAAAGCCCTGTTAAATCTATGAATAAGCGCCAATTAGGTTTACTTTGAGGAAGATCTTTAGCAACTGGCAATCCGCCGTGGCGTCCTAATAGAAAAACAGGCGTAGTATTTTCATTATTTTGGTTAGATACAAGATTTGTGTGATACAGTATAGCAAGATTAGGATCTATATTTTCAGAATAGAAATGAATTGGTATTTCAGCCTTAATAAAGGCATCGTGAATATTTCCATTTTCTTCTAATTGTTCATTATATTCCTTTGCTTTACTTTCAATTTCTTCAATCTTAAAAGCTTTAATACGACTTTCTGGAAGTTTTGACAATTCTGGTAATCGGGAAAATAAATCTTTTGCCTCATTCTCAATACCTAAACCAATTGCCTCCTGTAAAATATTGGGAACCATATCTACAGGATAAGGTTTTGTTTTAACTTGTCGAAGTATTTCTTTTGCCAATTCAGGGTTATTGTACTTTATTTGCTCAAGAAGAAACATACTTTCTTCAGGGGGGATATTATTTCCACTTAATGCTTTTTGGGCTAATTTTTCTAATGTGTGATAATCACCCTTATAAGAAAGAGTTTCAATAAATGCGCGAAGATTCCATATATTTGGATCTTGTTCATACAATTTACGCGCTTCTTCAAAAGCTATATTAATTTTACCCAAAGAAATTTGACACGTAACTTGAATTTGACGAATATCATGGGTTGGAGTATTGTTTCTGAAAGCCACTTTATATTTATCAATAAGATTAAGACATTCCTGATATTTTTGGGTATTATATAGAGTATGAATGCATAATCTAACAGCATCAGAGGTACCTACTGAACTCATTAGATCTTCTATATATTCAAAAATTCTCCCCCACTTATTTTGATTAGCCATGATTGAACATGCATCAAATAGATACTTACCTTTTCCTGTTTCATGATAAAGCGAGATTAGATATTTAAATACCTGTTCATGGTTTTGTTTTTTATTTAGTGAAGACTTGAGAATCAACGCTTTAAGTGGCTTTTGTGTTTTCTTATCGGATATCTTTTTGAAAATCTGGCTGGCTTTTTCAACTTGTCCATTATGAGACAAACATTGAGTTTTCCACAAATTCCATATTCTTTTATCTTCATTATTTGAAAATCTATGTTTGGTTTTATTCAATACAGATAGGGCTTCTTTAAGATCGCCTTTTGCTGCAAGGCAAATTATCCAGTCTATTATTTGTTGTGTTTTTATTTTCTTAGTTTTATATAAAGAATCAAAATAGGTGATCGAAGAATCCAAAGTCTCTATTGCGTATTTCCTTCCAAGAGCCCATAAAAGCGCTATGGGATGTTCGGGTTGCGATGTTAACAATTCCTTACAATATCTTTCCGCTTCATCTTGCCGTTCAAAGTCACAGGAAAGGCAAGTAAGTTTCCATCCTTCAAGGAAGGTTCTCTGGTTTACATTATATCCGGGAATATTTATCAGCTCATCAAAGGTGTTTGAGGCTCTTCTTATATAATTCATACTTCTGTCATCTCGTTTTATTAAAGACCAATCTATTATTTCAAAGGAGGGGATTATTTCATCTTTTAAAATTCTGGGAGCCAATGCGCTTTCAAAATCGATTAGAGCTCTTACAAAACGAATGGCAATCCACTCTGGTTTCATTTTATATGCAGATTCTATTGATTCGCGCGCAGATTCAAGATCTCTTGACATCCGAAACATCAGGGATTTGATTCTCATTGTTTCGGGATTATCTTTAAGATTCTCTTTATGCTTCTCGAGTAAATTACTACATTGATCGATTTTCCCTATTTCAAGGAAAAGCAATGCTTTTAAATTAATAACTTCAGGATTTGAATTATCCTCAGTGAGAATCTGAATGGCAGAATCGGGCCCATCTTCGTGTAAATTCAATAAAGCACGTAATACTGAATCGTCATAATCAGGGGTCAATGATCGGGCTTTTTCTGAAAGAGTTCTGGCGTCCTCAAAATTCCCTTTCTCAAGTTGGAGATTTGCCTCAAAACGGAGAATCTTTGCTTGGATGTCTGGTTTAAGCATCAACCAACGATTATCTCTTATTTTTTTTATCCAATCTATTACATCTAAGATATTGCCTATTCTGAATGTCTCACGCATTTCGTCTAGTTGAACATTTATATCCTGGTCGATTACAGACCAAGCTTGCTGAAGTTGGTTTCCTAATACATCATCCAATAGTGATGGAGGCTTTACAGATTGAATTTGTGAAGAGATGGAAGGGGGGCAAATTATTCCCACCCACCCTGAATCTAAATACTGTGTAACAATACCAGGGTGCAGTCTAAGTTTGTTACAGATCGTTGTTGCAGACCATGTCTCATATTTAATACCTTTTTCTTCAAATATCTTTTTTTGTTCTTTTATTGTATCTTGTTGTTGGGTTGTAGTAATATCGCATGCAACCATGAGGTAAAATCGTTTAACATTCTCTTTGAACCATTTTTCATCCCAATACTTTAAAAAATCATCAGTGGCTTTCAGAATTTTATTAGGTGGAAATTTCGTATGACACTTGCATTGGACTACATAGCATTCCCCATCTTTCTTACTATAAGCTAACAAATCGATTCCAAATTGTACTTGACCACTAGGTCCATAAATCGTGCATGTTGAAACATCTTCCTCCATTTCAAGGAGTGAGCAACACATAATCTGAAATTGGTAAGCATCCATTTCCCAGAAGGGTGGACATTGCCCTTTTTTAACCGGAGGAGTTAAAACTTTTGGTTTATTTTGGTTATTTGTGGTTTTTTGTTTTACGATACCCATAGTTCTAATATATAGGTAAAATAATCGTGTTTGGGATATGAAACAAAATACTATTTCTGAAAAACAAAGAACGGAATAGTATTAGTCAAAGTTTGTTAATTTTACGTACTTCTTCAAGGGCTATATCCCCTGATTCCGCTTTTCTGGAATCAAGGAATTTCATGAACTTTTCACTGTGTGATAAATCTGCCGCCTCCACATCAAATGCATCAGCCTGTTCCAAAACGAATTCTTCTCCAGAATTGGAATGGATGAGAATGGTATCGGATTTTGCTAGTTTCAGTATTTCTGTAAGGGATCGTTCCTTTTTCCTCAGGTCTATTGATTTCATATCTCTACCTTCTTTCCTCTTATAAAAAGATCGTTATGTTTTTTATAACCTATTGCTAATATTCTTACTCTTTCATTATCATATATTTCATAAAAGATACGAAAATCTCCCAATCTTAACTCCCAGGGCCCAATTTCATTTGGTCGAAGTGATTTTCTTTTTATTGATTCGATATTTGCATCCTTTTCAAGAAATCTAACAATTCCTTCTACAATTATCTTTTTTTCGTGAGCCCTAAAATAATCAAGGTCATTATTTGCACTTGGAACAAATGTAATCTTGTATCTCATTTTCAAGTATCTTCTTTACATAATACAGGAATTGCTATTCAAGCATAAAAGTTAAGGAATTGATGCGTTTAAACTGTATTTTGATGATTTGAAGTTCGGAATTTTCAATATTTTGTTGACCCTTCCGCGTTTCTATCGTTATATAAATCCGATTTTTAAAATACTTCTTTCGCAGGAATATTATCATGATCAAAAAGGATAATCTGAATCCGGTCGGTCCTTTGACCGAGTTCGATCAGTTCAAAAAGGACGTCATCCCGGGATTTTCCATCATCGAACAACTCGGCAAAGGCGCAAGTGGCATTGTGTTCAAAGCCCTCGATAAAAAAGAAAATAAACCCGTCGCCCTCAAAATATTCTATCTCCATTACTGCAAAAACAAGGAGTTCGTCCGCCGCCTCATCCGCGAAGCGGAAACCATAAAACGACTCCGTCACCCCAATATCGTCGCTGGATACGGTTATGGCACGCACGAAGGCTACTATTATACGGTGATGGAATACGTGGAAGGGGAAACCCTCGCGGAATTGAAAAAGAAAAAACATCACCTCTCCGAACAATTCGCCACGGACGTCATCCTCCAGGTTTCAAAAGCCCTCGAAGCCTCCCATGCCTTGAATATCATACACAGGGACATCAAACCTTCCAATATCATGATCACCCCGGATCGCGCCGCCAAACTCACGGATTTCGGCCTGGCAAAGGAGGAAGTGGATACATCCCTCACCATGGAAGGGGCGATCGTCGGCACGCCGCTGTATATCTCTCCTGAACAGGCAAGGGGAGAGGGCATTATCGACATCCGCTCCGATATCTACGCCCTTGGCATCACTTTTTACTCCCTTTTAACGGGGAAACCGCCCTTCGTCGAATTGAATACCTCGCTTTTACTCACGAGAAAAATCACGGATGATATCCCCCCTCCCACCTCCATGAATCCGGCGCTATCCGCGGAAATTTGCGCCATCATCAAGAAAATGTGCCAGCGCGATCGCAGCGGAAGATACGCCACGCCAGCGGAATTGATCGAGGACATCGAAAAGTATCTTTCCGGCGATTTCGAGGTCGGCGCCACGCGCATCATCCCTCCTCAGCAGGAAAAACAGGTCTCCACAGAGGATATCGATAAAATCATCGAATCCGCCATCACGGACGCCACGCTCAAAAGGATGCTCAAGGAGCAGCAAATCAGGATTTCGCCGCGTTTGTTGAATCCTTCCGAAATCCTTTTTTACGAGGAAGATCACTCGCGGGAAACCTACATCCTCCTCCAGGGGGAAGTGGAAATTCTGAAAGCGGGGCGGCGCGTGGCTGTCATCATCAAACCCGGCTCCTACATCGGCGAAATGTCCACCCTTCTCCAGGCAAAACGCACAGCCACCGTGAGAACCCTCTCCCGAACGATCCTGCTCGAAATCCCCGAGGAGACTTTTCTCGATTTTTTCCGCGTTGCGCCTCAGATGGCGTTCAACCTCGCGCAAAACCTCGCCGCACGGCTGGAAAAAACAACCGAGAAATTAAAGGAAGCCCAGGGACGCCTGTATGTGATTCGTGACCACTACAGGTTCATAAAAGAAGAACTGGAAGAAAACGAATAGCCGCCCCTATCTCTTGGGATTATTCCGGATATGGGGAGAGATACGCCCTCTTGACAAAAGACAGGAACCGGATTTGAAAATAGTTCATTCAAAAGGAATCATACCGCGGAAAAATCCGCTGCAAAGTGGAATATGTCTTCTCGTTCTCCTAGCGGGCGCCGCATTGTTCTGCCGCTCTTTCTTCCTTGATGGCGCATGGCCCGTTACCCATGAAATGCTCCATCCCCTTGTTCGCCTGTTTGAATTCGATCATGCCCTGAAAGGGGGACAATTTCCCGTACGATGGTGCGACAATCTCTCCGCAGGTTACGGTTATCCCTTCTTCAATTTTTATCCCCCTCTCAGCTTCTTCATTGCGGAAATTTTTCACCGGATGGGAGCGAATCTCGCCCTTTCCTGGAAACTGGAAATCCTTTTTTTCTGCTGGCTGGGCGCCCTGGGCGTCTATGGCATCCTCCGCCCCCTGGCTGGACGATTCGCCGCGTTGATCGGCGCGCTTGTCTTCCTCTTTGCACCCTATCACGTCATGACGGTTTATGTTCGGGGAAACATCCCCGAGTTTACGGCGTTATGCCTGTGGCCCCTTGTTTTCTGGGCGATTCATTATTCCCTCAGAAAATTGCGCGATTGGCGGGGGGCGTTGATCCCCGTTGCCTCGCTCGTTATCGCAGCCCTGATCCTTTCCCACGTCTTGACTTCCTATATGGCAGTGGGAAACCTCTTACTGTGGACGCTTTATTGTTCGGGAATATGGTCTCGCCGAAGAAAAAAATCCGCAAAGCTCTCTCCCTCGAAAAAAATCCTTGTAGCCATTGCGATCGCTGCTTTCGCAGCGGCTCTCAGCGCCTTTTTCTGGATTCCGGCTATCCTGGACCTTTCCCATTGCCGCCCCTTTATCCTGACGGATTTCATACGCATACAGGATCATTTCGTGTCTCCCTGGCAGTTCGTTTACCCCCAATGGGGATGGGGGCTCAGCCTCCCTGGGCAGAATGACGGCGTTTCCTTTCAGCTGGGGCTCGCGGCTTGGGTATTGATCGTAATTGCCCTTGCTCGATGGATATCAGGCGGCGCCCGGAGAGGGCGTAGTCTTGTCGCGTTCTCTCTATCTATGCTGTTTCTTCATCTCTTCCTGATGACGCCCTTCTCGAAAACGATATGGTCGCTCGTTCCCGGTTCCTCCTTCATGCAGTTCCCCTGGAGGCTTCTCATTCCCGCATCATTCTGGGCTTCTCTTGTTGCGGGCATGGCTGCAGGTGATATTCTTCGCATGTTTAAATCGAAGAAACCTTGTTTTAAGTATGGCATGTGTGGACTGCTGCTTTTATCGCCAGCTCTTGCCGTACTCCCTTACATGCGCCCCTTATATTTTTTCGATCAAATCCCCCTTTATGAAGCCCCGCGTTTGCGCGGAATCATGACCAATACCACAGCCGATGAGTATCTCCCCAAATGGGTGGAGAAAGAACCGGAATTTCCTTCGAGATGGAATATCCGCCTCATGAAAAATGGTTTGGCGACGCCTGTTGAAAAATTTTCCGCGTATCATGGCTTTATCGTTGATACAACTGAGCCGCAGCCAGCGGCGTTCGACGTGTTCTGGTTCCCCGGATGGAAGGTCTTCATCGATGGGCAGGAGATCGAATCGAAACCTTTGTATCCTTATGGAATCATCGAATGGCGGACGCCCCCGGGCAAACATAATGTGGAAATTCGCTTCACGGAAACGCCCCTGAGGCGTTCCGCTGATCTGGCGTCCCTCATTTCCCTGATCCTCGCCGTTATCTGGCTGATCCTTGCCGGAGTTCGCTCCATTTCATACTCGCGATTGCGAAACGGTCAGCATAATCATTGACGCCTTCCATAGGCATATAGGAGACATCGAGTATCCAATACTCCCTCCTGGGAAAGGCGCTGATCATCGCGGGAAGTCTTTCCGGCGGATGAGAAACATAACGAGCGAAAAGAACAGGCGCTTCTTCGAGATCGATCGGATTCAGATGGCTCAGGTTGGCAAAGGCGAAGGCGTCCGGCGTGCGAAGAAATACCACCGCATTTTCAAGATCGCGTCGCCTTACCTCATTCATCAGTTCCTTCCCCTGGCCGCAGTAGTTCGTTGAATAATATCGAATGAGATTCGGATAAGTCTTTCCCGTGATCTTTACAAGATTCAGAAACAGCAGAAGGAACAATATCGTATAGAGAGCGTTCTTCCATACGCCCTTTTGGGAAGCGGCAAACCGGAAGGCGAGGAATATCCCCCTTGCGGAAACGATCACAAACCAGGGTAGGGCTTCAAACACGAGCCGCGGTCCATAATAGAAATCAAAATAATAATACAGGCTGTGCCCCGCGCAGAAAATCAGAAGGGCGATAACAAGCGCCCGCGTTTCCCTTTCCCTGATACCCAGCAAAAGCGCAACTGCCAGAAGCCATACATCAGGTAAGAATCCGCCCCATACATGCCCCGCAAGCCCCCTCGCTATCTTGGGAAGATTCGCCCGAACATTTTCAAAGACGCTTGCCCGATGAAATCCGCCTTCCCCCAGAAAACTGAAATCCGGATTGTATCTTTGATATGCCGTTACAAGGAAAGACCCTGTGGTTGCCTTGTTATATCCCAGGTAAATAACGAATGCGATGACGCACGCAATAAGGAACCCGAAGGCAAGGCGCATTCCCTCTTTCCACCTGCGCCTCTTTATGAGGAAAACAATGCAAAAACACCCAGCTATACCCAGAAAAGCGGAATAGGGGCGGATAAGAAAGGCAATGCCCGCTCCAGCGCCAATCGCCAAACCCCATTTCCAACTCCGTTTCCAGGAAAGCGGCTTTTCAAACGCAAATATCAGAGCCAGCAAAACAAACATCAGGGCGGCGCAGCATGATGTATGGGAAAGATAGTCCGCCCCCATGAACATATAGAAAGGGGAAAGAACCATGAGAAACAAGCTGATCCATGAGGTTGCCCTTCCGAACAGGTTTCCCGCAACCAGCGCTGTCATCATGGCGCATAGTCCCGCCAAAAGGGCATTGGCGAGTTCGGGAATCCCGAGTTTCATAAAAGGCGCGAGTAGTAAAGGCCACCCGGGCGGATACTTTGCATAACGGCTTTCATAACCGTTTATCACATTGGTGAGCCAGAAGAAATCGATGAAGGGAGTTCCCGGCGCAGTGATTTCACCCTCGGCAAAAATGCGGGCTTGAAAATAATACGCAACCGCATCCCATCCATGGGGAACGCCTCCCAATACTCCGTGATGAAATGCCAGGCAGATAAATGTTATAAATAATCCCGCAAGGAAAAACCTTCTCAGGAGGGATGATTTTCCGAAGCAAGTTTCAGAGGATACGGTTTCCTGTATCATGGGTTGTTCATTCCTTGAATCTCACTATAACCGTGCAGCAATCGGTAAAGGGTGGAAGAAGAAACTTTTTCCCCTCCCTTTGGGATTCATACAACACGGTTTGCGCTGATTCAAAATCCGCTAAAACCTCCGCTTCTTTGCTTAACGCCCTTCCTGTACAAATAATCGATACGCCCCGTTGTGATCCAGAAGATGTATTGATCAGCATCGCCCGGTATTGGTTTCCCTTTTTATAAACAGCATATTCCATGTAAGGATTGAAAGGCTCCAAATACAGAGTGGGTTTCATATCCAGGTTCTTGACAATATCCCTCATCAGATTGATGGTCTCGGATTCCCCGGATGTCAGGGAATCATTATCTCTTTCCCTCTGGAACAGGGGCGGCGTATTGCCCGCAACCCTGTATCTTCTCACAGGACCCAGAAATTCCCTCCCAGCAGGTTTTGCCGTGAAGAGTATCTTCCCTTTTCCTTTTCCAATCCTGAGATAATCTTGATCAGACGCCTCGATATCTGGCGAAATCAGGCGCTCTTTTAATTCCCTTCCGGTTTCATCGTAACGGGGCGCCCTTCCACTCATCACGAGATTTCCCCCGCTTTGAACATAATCGGTTAAAGCCTCGAGCGCCTCGGGATTGATATAAAAACAATCCGGAATGAAGATCGCCTTGTATTTCTGCAGGTTCAAATCCTTATGCGTTGTCAATTCATACAGCGTGTAAACATCAGGACAAAATCCGAGTTTGCATACTATTTTATAAAATCCCATGGAATCGAGCATGTCGTTTTTCCGCCCCCCGGGATCCGCTTCACAGTAGGGAAGAATAGGGATGATATACGCAGCGTCGTTTTGCGGTTCAAATCCCTCGAGAAAACGGATGGCTTTTTCAGAGTTTTCAATCATCCGGCGCGTGTCTTCCATTTCCCAGTTTTCATACCAATCGTAATCTTTTGTTCCGAGCCAGTCGTAATAATACATCCCATCCATGCCATGGGCGATGCAGGCAAGTCCGAGCCGGTTCAGCTTGTTGAATCCGGCGTAAACCCCGTGCGTGAAATCCTGGAGATCTGTCGCCACCATTGGTTTATTGTATTTGCGCGCCAGATCGAGTACAATGGTGGCATAATGAAAATCGCCATTCGCCGCGCACAGCTGGATGCCGTTGACATCCACATCCGGGGCGTTTGAAAGAAAAATATCCGCCCTTTGCGTGAGCGTAGCGTCATCCCATTGCCCCAGCATTCCCAATGTAAAACCAAGATAGTGCATGACCTCCCGCGAGGGATCGCATGCCTTGATATTCTTCGCCCAATCGTTCATCTGCTGCGCATAAGTCTCCATGCAGAACGTGACAAAGTCGTACCATGCGGCGGAGTCGTATTTATAAATCTGTTTATGGGGAGGGCATTTGATGAAGAATAACTTGTTCTTGTTTTCATCTTCACTGATATCAAAAATCGGATTGCCGTTCCACCGGGACCTTTTCCACCGTTTATCTTCAGGGTTATCGGGGATCAGATTCCGGTTTTCATTTTCCGGGAATACGCCGGGATTTTTCCACAAGGTTTCCCCCGAACTCTCCTGGGTAAGAAGTAAAACCGCCTTGTCAAAGGGTTCTGAAACCTGAATGGTTTTTTCAAGATGAAGCCACTTTTCCCTTGTATCCCCAACGCATTCCAGAACCTCAATTTTCCGGAGTTCGCCCTTCAATTCCCATGCAATTTCCAACTGAACGCGATCGTCATGAATTCCGCGGGTTTTTACATCCGCCATGATCTTGTATTTTTTCCCCTGAAGCAGGTTGGGGATCGGGGTTGACCATGAAGCGTCCATCCAGTTTTCATAAAAAAATCCGGTCGGGGCGAGATCGAGTCTTCCAAACCTGTAAAAGGGAACGGGATTCACATCCGCCCATTTTTTAAAATCCGCGCCCCATCGTTCATTGATCTTTTTCAGATTCCCGTATTCTTTCTGAAGCCATTTGCGAAATTCAATCCTTGCCAGATTTCCATAATCGAGAATTCCAGGCCAGAATACCTCCGCTCCGTTCACATAGGTTCTTACTATATGGGCGGTGTCGTGTTTTTTCACCCAGCCTGTTACATCTTCGATATATTGCCGGATCATTTTCCGGTACATGGGGGAATAGGGCGAAGAGAATTCCGAAGGTTGTCCATTCTGAAAAACGAGATTTTCGCCCAATTTCCTCGTGATTTCTGAACGCCAGGGAATGGATGTATGGTGAACGGATGTATCGATGATCAGCGCGCCCTGGATACCCGTTCGATACAGATACGCAAGCCATTTCTCCGCATTGGAAAAATCAACCAGCTGCTTTTCTCGATCACGCATTCCCCACGAAAGCAGATTCATGAGCATGGAAGGGGCGCCGTTTTCCTCGTAGCGCTCCAAGCCCCTCGGGCTCCAGTGCGCCACAAAACCCAAACGCAGATCGCCCTTGCGTTTCACGGGTTTGGGAAGCTCCGTTGAAAGACGCGGGATTCGATCTTCCAGATCCGAAACATTCCGTTCTTTCTCTCCTGATGATTTTTCCTGTGAAAAGGACGTTGAGCAGAAAAATATGAAAAAGAAGATGAAGAACAAAAATCTCATAAAATATCCTCGATGGTAACAGTTTAGATGTTTGAAGAGTTTGAAATCTCCTCATGTAATGGACATCAGGACAAAAAAATCCCCAATTTCCGCAGGAAAGATCAAGGAAAATTGGGGATTATTTGAGTTTATGCCAGGATTCTGGCGGCTTCGCTCATGATTTTTCCTATGGCGATCTTCCGGGGACATACTCTTTCCGCAGCGGAATAATCAAGCGAGGCGAGCCGCGCTCTCACATCCTCGGGAATATGGGCGAATTCCTCACGCGCCAAAGATATATCACCGTAATTGTTGTACATCATGTATCGCATCACATCCGCTATCGGGGCGTCTTCCTTCATTGCCCTCGAACAGATTTCCGAGCAACCGGCGCAATAACCGCTGCATGTCTTTTGCGCATAAGATTTGAGAAGGCTCAGATCGGTCAGATCGAGCTTGGTTTTGTCAACGGCAGCGGCAACATTGGATTGTAATACCGTGAGATTGTACATTGCGGAACAAACAGCGGAAATCGTGGGATTTTCCCATATCGCCTTGATTTTCGCCTGGTGAGGAGTGAATCCTTTCTTCAGGAAATGCCCGGCAAGCTTGAGTTCTTCCTCGGAATCGGTCTTTATGGAACCTCCGCCCTGCGTTTTCATCGCAGTCAGTCCGATTCCCGCTTTGTGGCATGCCTCGATTCCCTTTTTCATCTCGTCTTCGTGCATTATGCGATAATTATATACGGTCATGATTCCGTCAATCCATCCCAGGGTGGCTGCGTGTTGAAGCAATTTTTCCATGTTGGAATGGGAGCTGAAACCGAAGAACTTTATCTTTTTATCCTTTTTGGCTTTTTCCGCCCAGGCTTTGAGTTCCGGCGTGAGATCCGCGGGATTCTTCACCGCATGAAGAAAATAAAGATCAATGTAATCCGTTTTCATCCGTTCCAGGGACAGATTCAGCATCCTGGTGAGTTCTTCCAGTTTCCTGGCGCCGCCCTTGGTTACAAGAAATATCTTTTTTCGCGCCTCGGGATTTTTCTCGAAATATTTCCCGATACCCAGCTCGCTGTTTCCACCGGAATAACCGTTCGCCGTATCCCAGTACGTGGCGCCCCAATCCAATCCTTTCTGGAGAAGAATCTGATTCGTCGTCAGATCAGTGATCCCACCCATACTGAGGATCGATACCTGTACCCCTGTTTTCCCGAAGGTTCGCAGTGGCATCTTGGGAATTTCCGACTTCTTTTCTTCCGCTCCCTCTTTCTTTTCCTCTTTCTTCTCTTCCTGGGCGATCGCCCCGCCTATCATCCCCGAAGAAAGGGCGAGAAAAGAGGTCAATCCCGCTGCTCCCGCTTTCCTGATAAATTCACGTCTCGAGAGATTTTTATCCTTATTGTTCATGGGGAAATCCTCCTTTTTGAATGTGCCATATTTTATCCTTTATAGTAAATTTATATTTTTTTGTCAAACTTATCGTTTCCTTAAAAAAAGCGACCGTTCCCGGTTCCGGGTTTCATTCTCCGCGCTCACCCGGATCGCCCGAAGGCCGCTCACAGGGCATTCGTGCTCGCATGTCCCGCATCCAATACATCTTTCTACATCGACGACCGGCGCCTGAAGGCGTATTTGAATTTCCATTCGCTCCGAAAGCGTTATATCTACCATATCCTCAGGCGCCTTTTCAAGCGTTATCGTATCCTCGCTATTTTCCGTGATTCTATATCGTTGATCTCTTATCAGGCTGAAGTAATCGCCCGTTGCGTATTTCCCCGGTTTCATCCGAGTACCCTCTACATGAAGCGCCGTTCCACGGATTTCCTTCATCTCGTAATTTCCTTCGCGTACGGTTTCATAAAATTCCTTTACATAGATCGCTTTGGGCGTTACGGGACAATTCTCCTGGCATACGATGCACGGCCTCTTCATCGCCCAGGGAAGACATCGCGAACGATCCACAAACGCAGCGCCCAGGCGAATCGGTCCCTTTTCCGCATATTCATTCAATCCCATCTTCTCGGAGATCGTGATCGGCCGGATCGCCCCCGTAGGGCAGATGAATCCGCACGCCGCGCAATTGATCTGGCAACCGCTGGTTCCGGAACGGAAATTCAGAACCGGCGTGAGAAGATTTTCCACCCCGCCTTCTATTCCCCCTGGAACGATGATGTTCGTGGGACATATTCGCATACATTGACCGCACTTGACGCAGCGCCGGAGAAACTCCTCCTCCGGAAGCGCCCCCGGGGGGCGGATTGCCCGGTAATGCCAGTTCGTCCCGATCTTTCCCGCAATCCGGATCATGGGAACCGCCAGTACTCCGGTTAAAAATGATGCCAGTATCCCCCGCCGCGTGATATCAGGATTCGTGATTTCCCCGGCTTTCGATTCCGAGGTTCCATAACGCAAAACATCATCAGGACAAACATGCAGGCAATTGAAACACAGCACGCATTCCGAAATACGAATTTTATCCGAAGGTTCGCACGCCCCCTCGCACGCCTTTTCGCATAGTTTGCAGTTGCTGCACGAAGGTTTGGTTTTCCCGATGCGCCAGATTGAAAACCGCCCCAGGATTCCCAGAAGAGCTCCCAAGGGGCAGATGAAACGGCAGTAGAACCGGGGAATCACGAGGTTCATCAAAAGCAGGAAAAGGAAAATCCCCCCGATCAACCACGCGTGTTCATACTGCCGCGGCGTCACGGACGCAAAATGAAAAATATTATCCGCAACAGGCAAAAGCCCGATGTTTACGGAACGATATGCAAAGGGAATCGGATCGAGAAGCCCGCTCTGAAGACTCACCGAGCCATTCAATGGAACAAACGCCATAAGAAGAAAAACGATCAGTATGAAATATTTTATATTTTGTCCCTTGCGGTAGCGATTTCGCGCCATGACGTCCGCAGCCTTTCTTTTCCTGTTTCCCAGCCACCCGAAAAACTGGTGCATGGTTCCAAAAGGACACGCCCAGCCGCAGAAAAACCTGCCGAATATCATCGTCAGAATCACGGTGACAAGCGCCCAGAGAAGTCCCCTGTAAAGCGTACGCGTTGCCAGGATCGTTCCGAGAGCCACAAGAGGATCGAGATTCAGAAATAGATTCACAGGCCAGTTGCGCAGCTGCCAGAACTCAATTCCGAATGTGGAGACTGCACAGAACCATAAGAAAATAAGGAGGAAGAATATCTGGCTTATTCTTCTGACTGTTACAATTTTCAAACCTTTATACCCCGTATTATGCATCATTTAAAAATATAAAAATATAGTGTTAACCAGGGGGAAGTCAAATCAAAACTCCCAAGAATCCGCGGTGGTATGAGTGTGTTGCAACACAAACTCTTGACAGATCAATCCTCACGGTCAATATATTGATATCTGATATCCTTGATATCCAAAATGGGAATATACATTTTTTCTATAGTATAAAATTTTCTTAAGGAGATGTCATGTTTAAAACCAAAGAGATAATTCCTGGTTATTCCCTGTTGATAATGCTTATTTGTTTTTTTCTGATCTCATCCGTTCCGGCGCAAACACCTCCCCAGGGAGGAGATAAATGGATTGAAGCCATAAAAGCCTCCATGGGAATGCCCGGCATGGAGGATCCGGGTCTTTTGAATCTAGTGAAGGCGTTTGAGAACTTTAATTCTTTAGAGGTCATGAAATCCACGAAAACCCTGGACGAGATCAGGAAAAACGGATGGCGTAAACCATATCCCGAAATCGAAAGTCTCCTTGTTTCACAGAAAACCGCCCTGGAATACGCTTACGCATGCGGAGCTGGACCCAAGGTACAATTCCCCGATCTCGGCGCAAATATCAGATCTCCGTTTCCCAATTTCCTGGCAGTCGAGGGGTTTATTAAATTAATGAATGCAAATGCCCGCAGATATGAATCGCAGGGCGATTTACCCGGAGCAATCCAGCGTTTGATACTTACCGCGCGTTTCACAAATCAATTCTCCTCAGAAAATGCATACCTGATACAACAGCTAATCAGCCTTTCCGGCGTTTCCACATCTTTGGAAACGCTTCAGGAGGTATTGCGAAATCCCTCCATTACGCCTCAGATCGCGCAAAAAACAGGGGCAGACCTCTTCGAATTGGAAAAAGGCGTTGAAAAAGGTATGGTCAACGGAATGAAAGGCGAAGGACGAATCTTTGTGGAAGGTTTTAAAAAAGCCCTGGAGGAAAAAGGGAAACTCACGCCTCCTTTCGATCGCGCAGGAAATCCCCAGGAAGTCATTCAAAAGATCGAACAGGTATGGAGCGAACAGGTTAATCTGGTGGAAAAGCCCTATTGGGAGATAAGGAAAGAAGACTCATCAAAAATCTCGGATATGGCAAAGAGCATTCACCAATCGTTCACCATTCCCAATTTTATGGAATGTAAAACACGCCACACCATCATGATGGCGCGCCTGAGATTGTGCATGACTCTTTGCGCCCTGAAGATGAATAAACCCGATCTGGCAGCCACATTTCAAGACCCCTTTACCGGAAAACCGCTTTCCATTGCCGCAGACAGGATTTATAGTTTTGGACCGGATAAGGCGGATCAAAAAGGGCAATTGGATTACAATCCGAAAAACGGAACCGTCAGCCCTGGTGACATTTTTGTTATGAAATAAAATAAAACGACTCTACACCGTATTTCTCAATCCCAAAAATTTATAGTCGGATTAATTTATGGTAATCCTTACAGGTTTCAGGGATTCATAATCCGCAGTTCCGACGCCCATATCCGCAGCCTTTTGAATAAAAGGCAGATCGGAAAGACGTCTCTCCAGAAGAGCGCTCCCAAAGGCGTCGATCGCTACAGAATCGGTTCCCGCTATCAGCATGTTTGTCGCCTTGAGATCCGATAGCGATCCGCCCGTTGGGCCGTTTGTCATCATGGCGTTCGTTCCATCGAGGATCGCCAGAGTTGGTTTCACCATCATGGCGAGCTCCTTGATGATGTTATGAATATCCTGGTGGAATATGTTTCTCCTTCCTCCGAGCAGACCGTACCAGTTCTTCATGGTCATCGAGGCGCCGCTTCTGTGATGATCCTTCAGGGGCGCCATGCCGATGAGTTTTGTAACGCCATCGAAAGGGGCGTATAAAACAGGCCAATCCCTGATCAGATTTCCATTTATCAGGGTAGTATGTTTGAAATATTCGGATTTGGGAAGGATCAGTTTTCCGCCGGAAGATTCCGTCGCCTCACGGATGCCGGTCAAAAGAAAACAACTCGCCGGATCGTTGATCGGGTTATCCGTTACGCGCGCCTCGGACGCCCCCGCCTTGAGGCAAAGAGCGATCATTTCTCTTACAAGATCCGGATGGGTGGTTGCGCAAAGAACAGGCGGCGTGGCAAAGGCGGCGTTCACCTTGATCAGAACCCGATCTCCCTTCTTGATGAAACGCCCGATGCCTCCCAACGCATCGATGGCTTTCTCTAGGGTCAGTTTGCGGTTTTCCCCCGATACGATGGCAAGGGAACGGGCGTCTTTTTCCAGGGAGAAATCCGGAATTTGGACAACCTCGCCTCCTGCGTATCCGGAGGGCGCTTTCTTATCATGCAGGAACGCAGCCAGCGCGCCCGCAGCGGTAATAGACGCTCCGGCTTTCATCATGCGGATGAGAAACTTCCGCCTTGAAATCGTTTTTTCATCTTCCCGCAAATCGTTCATTTCTGCATTTCCACATTCATGAAATCATATAGAATGCGTACCATCCCGTCACCGTCTTCCCTGTTCGGCGCTGCATGAATACCGGCGATGAAACGTCCCAAAGAGAAAAAATATTCCGTTTCTCCCATCAGATCGATGATCGCAAGATCGGGAATCGCCGGATTTTCATCCGGTGTCATTTTTCCTCCTATCGCAGTGAGGAATTTTTCATAATCATCTCTCAGGGCTTTTGCCTCCGATACCCCCTGCCTTTCGGATATGAAAACCATGAATTCTTTCTCCGAAACGTCATAATTGATGGTTAGAATATTATCCATCTTTTCGAATCCGAACGCGTTTTTCAGAAAATATTTCATGGTATGTTTGAGCATATTCTCCGGAGGGAGAAAGGAAAGTTCGTTGAGAACGAGAGGTTCGGAGGGATAGGCGGCGATGATCTTCTCCGCGGTTTTGACAAGCGCGGCGTCCAGGATTTCCGAGGCTTGCGCGCCTACGATTTCCACGTAATAAACGCCATGCGTGAAAAACAGGGCGTTTTCCGTGGAATAGGCGAAAGGGGCGACCGCGCTGTCTTTTGTCTGGGGACGCCTCTGCATCGAATACACGGAAAATGCGTTGCGAGGCTCCTTCATGTCGTAAATATAAATCTCGAACCACAATGCGGGGTCCTTTTGATTCACGTAACGTCGCGCCGTCAATTCCCGGAAATCGCACTCGATGTATAAATCCGCCTTGCCGTTGATTTTTTCAGAAAGGATATCCGGATTGAATATTTCCGCATCGGACATCGGGCTGAAGCCTTCCGGTTCCATTCCGGAGAGGATTTTCGGGGGAGAATCCTCGATTACGGGCGCTGCCGCCTCGGAATTATTCTGCGAAACCGCGCTTTTGAAAAAACCTTTATCATACCGCCCCTGAACCATCCATACTGTCGCCCCGATTACGCCCAGGGCAATAAGGATGATCGTTCCGGCGAGCGTTTCAACGCTGATCCCTCCCAATATGGATTTCCTGTTCATCCCTTTTTTCATACGTATAAAAAAATCGACTTCCTTAAAATCACGTTTGAATCAAATTCATGGCGAGGAGGGGGATGCGGGGCGTTCCAGCTTCTGCAGGATTTCCGAAACAAGGGCGTCTCCCGGGATAGATTCGTTAAAGCGTTTCAGGTAAGCCAGGGCATGCTTGTTTTCCTTGTTCACATATCCGATGATTCCCTTGATGAAATCCATCTGGGGAGAAGCGGGATCAACCCGGTTCATCAGAGATTCCACGCTTTGAAGCCTTTTCAGCACGGTCGAATCTTCATAATATTTCTGATAGAGCGCTTTTCCCTCCAGAAAACAAAGCTCGGACAGAATTTTTTTATAGGGCGATTTAAAGGATTCATCAGCTGTTTCTACCTTGTCGATAAGCCACCCGATCTCAATCTCCGCCTCGGGAAATCGCTCCAGTCGAATGTAGGAATTCGCGAGAAGGGATGAACTGCGGAACCTGATTTTATCGTCTATGGACGTTTTCCCCTGTTCGAAATATGGCAGGGATTGCTCATGCTCGTCAAGTCTCAGATGCGTTTCGCCGATAAGAAGACTTGCCTCCGGGCTGACTTTCTCCTTGTTTAACGCCTCGGTCGCCAGCTGGCGGGCATTTTTGATATCTTCATTTGCCAGATATCTCCACGCAGTTTTCAGATTTTCCTGCGACTCGGCGCTGATGGCGTGCGCCCGTTCATAGCCCGTGAAAAACCATTTCTTGAGCTGAACGCCCATGAAAAAAACAAGAACGACAAGTATGATCCACGGAATGAATTTCCCTGTCCCAACGGCGGATTTTTCCCGGGGAATTTCATCCCGGCGCGTTGCGGATTTGTTCTCCTGCTCCTTCAGCGTTCGTTCCACGCGTTCACGATCGATCACCAGGTCAATAGATTGCTCCAACAGGAGAAGCGTATTCAGACGCTTCGCCTCATCCTTTTGAAGGATTTGACGCATCAGGTCATACAGCTCCAAACTCGCGTCCAGGCGTTCGGGCAGCGTTGTATATGGCTGGGATAATATTCCGGAAAAAGACTCGAAAGGCGTTTCCCCGTCATACAGCAGATCCCCGGTCATTAACCAGTATAACATCAGCCCGATCGAAAAAACCAGAGAGGACTCTCCGGACTTCCCCTTCTCGATCTGCTCCGGCGCGTAAAAGTTTCGATCTCCCGTGATAAGCCCGATATCGTAAAGACCATAGCTCTTGTCAAACGTACACAGCGTTGTATCCAGAAACAGGAACGAAGCGTTTCCCTGTAAAAAGAAATCATGCGGTATGATATTCGTTCTGTGGATGTCATGAGCTTGGAACAGCTGATAGCAATGCGCGATTCTCTTCACAAGATGAAGGGCGTCATATTCCGGCATGGGTCCCCTTGTTTCGATATGCGAATTCATGGGAATCCCCTGGGGAAGGGGATATATCACAAAGGCGGACTCCCCTTCCTCGCCAAAGTCAAGGGGGACGCCGATGGCGGGATTGAGGATGTTCTTGAGGCTTTCCGCTTCCTGAATAAAACGCTTCCTGATCCTTATCTCGCTTGTTTTATCCAGAACAGGCGGAAGAATCAATTCCTTTACCAGGACCTTACGGCGCGACTCGCTCACCACCCCCTCGTAAACCCTTCCACAGGGCTCTTCCCGTAATATTCCCAGTTTTTCGATATTTGAAAGCGCGATATTCATTTTCCCATACTACCTGCTCTTTATTGCCCCAAAAGATCATGTTTCGTCAAGAAAATATGAACCGGAAAATTCAACCAGAATTGATAACAAACTTAACAGTAGTTTGGCGAATTCAAGGGTCAAACCCTATAAAAATCCTGTATGCGCATCCTGACTCTATTCCGGGAACGCAGGATGATTCCTGCGGGGTCATTCTCTGTAAAAATCCATCATAATGATAAGGATATCTGTTATAATGGGAAGCGCTGTATATATTTTTCAGTATAATATTTCCGTAAAATACCTGGATTTTTATAGGGATTGACCCCCGATTGCAGAAAAAACTCAGGATAGTTTGAAGGATTTTTATA
>JAFGFK010000411.1 GCA_016931135.1 Candidatus Sumerlaeota bacterium
CCCTCATGGCGTTGTTTCAAGAGACGGGGATAAAATGCGCTTCTGGTATCAATGTGTGTGCGAAATCTCGCACAATTGCATGTTTTTGCACGACTCAACACGTTTGAAATTTGGAGGAATTTAACATTTTACAGGAGTACAGTATTCTTCGGTAAGATCGTGATCCGAATGGGGTATAGGTATATAATCACAAATAGAGTAATTTGCCATAAAATCAATATCAAAGACGTGGCAAAGAAATTTTTAAAAGCAATATTTTTTTCTTGCATAGGGAACATATCATGATTATGGTTTCCTTGTATTAATATAAGGAGAGAAACTATGACGAGAAAAAAACGAGGCGGGATATTGTTTGCAGTTGTTATTCTCATTGTTGTTCTGAGTTATCCATCGTTTGCAGCGGGTCCGTTATATAAAACCACGAGGGCGAGCAAGATGACCAACAAGCTGCTTCGCGGTCTCCTTAATATTCCCATGTGCGTCATGGAAATTCCAAAAGCCCTCAACAAAAATATCAAGAATACGGATTATTTTACGGGTACGTTTACGGGATTGGGCGAGGGAATTTTCAAATCATCCAAGCGCCTGGTATATGGAACATTCGAAGTGGTGACGTTCCCGCAGCCCGAATGGAAGGTTTTTGATTCCTGGGTGGATCATCCCATCCCATTCAAGGAACTGGCGGAATAAATTATTACGAAAGTTAAATATAACGAACTGATTTCAGGGGAGGTAGAATCGATGCGAACAAAGATGATGGTTGTAATCCTGACTATCCTGCTGGGAGGACTCATCCTGACAAATTCCTATGCCGATGATTTGTCCCGTTCCAAAAGCGAACCGGCAAGCATGATGCACAAGCTGGGGCGCGGCGTGGTCAACATTTTTACCGGCTGGATCGAGATTCCGAAAAATATCGCCATTGAATGGAAAAAGAGCGATCCCTTCAGCGGTTTCTTTATCGGCTTTTTCAAAGGCTTGGCGTGGACATGGGGAAGAACCCTTTGCGGCGTATATGACGTCATCACTTTCCCGCTTCCGATTCCCGAACATTACGCCCCGCTCATGGAACCTGAATTCATACTTCCCGATATCTGGGGAGCGGATTTTCCTCACTATGATGAACCTTTATAAACCCGGCATTTATAAACCCGGGTTCTTTTCAGGCAGTCGTTTTTTTTTCATGGATAATAAACCCCGTTATTCAACGGGGTTTTTTTATTGAATCCTTTCTTAACGGCAAAGCGCCTTTATGAATTTAAATGCAAAACCTGTCATCTCGCTTGTCTCCTGTGAAGACTATTCGCGGGATAAGGTGCGCGACAGGTTGAGCGAACTCCTCGAGCCCTTGAGCGGCATCGCCGGTTTCGTCAAACCGGGGCAGCGAGTCGCCCTGAAACTCAATTTACTTCTGGGAGCATCGCCAGAACAGTGCGTCTGTACGCATCCGGAGGTGGCGCGCGCTGTGGCGGAACTGGTTCTGAAAGCTGGCGGCAAACCCTTCCTTGTGGACAGCCCGGGAGCTGCCATCCCCCATAAATCATTTTTCCTCCAGCGTCTGTATGAGAAATGCGGGCTGAAACAACTGGGGATTCCATTGAACACGGATGAAGGTTATCGTTCTATTCCGATTCCCCATGGACGAATCGTCAAGCGGATGGAAATCCTCGCTCCCCTCCTGGAAGCGGACGTCATCATCAATCTTCCCAAGGTAAAAACCCACAGTTTCATGATACTCACATGCGCGGTGAAAAACATGTTCGGCGCCATTCCGGGCTATCTCAAGGTAGGGTATCATTCGAAACTGAAATCGCCGGAACAGTTCGGAGCGATGCTGCTCGATGTCGCCGAAACGGTAAAGCCGGCGTTAACGATTGTTGACGGGATAAAGGGAATGGAGGGAGAAGGACCCTCGGGGGGGAATCCGAAAAACCTGGGAATCCTTGCAGCGGGAACGGACCCAGTGGCGACCGATTTCGTTATCTGCAAACTGATCGGGTTTCCACCGGAAAAAGTCCCTTACCTTGCCCTGGCGCAAAAGGAGAAACTCTGCCCCTCTGAAATTTCCGATGTCGATCTTCGAACGGACAAAGAATGGGAGTCGCTTTCCGTGAAATTCGCTCCCCCCTCCACCATGTCCGGAAAGGCGCTGGCGGGTTTTTATCCGAGTCTCCTGAATATTTTCAGGCCCTTTATCAATTACGCCTTCACCCTTCGCCCCGAGGTTTCAAGGGAGAAATGCGTCGGGTGCGGCGCATGCGCCAGCGCGTGTCCGGAGAAAATCATCGAAATGCGGAAGACAACGGGGGGGAAAAAATTCGCTTATATAAAAAGACGAAACTGCATCCGGTGTTATTGTTGCCACGAGATGTGCCCTTACAAAGCCATCGTTCTAAAAAAATCCCTCCTCTACCGCCTCCTCAATTGATCACTGATCACTGATCACTAATTTTCCCCTTGTCTTTTCCCGCAAAATTCTTTTAGCGAAAACAAACCGTTCATCGGATCTATTGTTATAAGCCGGGGAATCGGGATCGAAACTGGAGAAACGAACGCCCGAACGATTGACGGATTCGTAAAAATCCAAACCTCCGAGGCTGATCGCCACATGAGAGATGCGTCCACTGCCGCTGAAGAATAAAAGGTCTCCGGCGCGAAGATTCTCCATATAATCAGGGAACGCGACCAGCTCGCCCACATTGGATTGTTCATCCGCATCACGGGGCAGGTTGATTCCCAGTCGCTTGTAAACATACTGCGTGAGCCCGGAACAATCCAGTCCTTTATCCGTTACGCCTCCCCACACATAGGGAATCCCGAGGATCGGTTCGACGATCTTTTCAATCTCTTCTTTGAGGGCATGGTCGCTTTCAGAAATCTTTTGATGTTTTGCCCATTCCTTCAGTTCCATCCGTTTCAAATCAGCGGCGGCGACCCAGCCGATATAGGCGTCGGGACCCTGCGCGAGAAACCACTCCCCTGTTTCATCCGATTTCAAGAGCCGCAGCCCATCGCCTTTCACAACTTCATTCATGTGTTCCGATCTTTCGGAGGGATTTCTTCTTATTCCAGTAGAAGAAGCTGTAACAACGGCGAACCCCATTTTCCCCAGATCGCTATCGGGAAGAACGTTGATATTATTTTCAATCTGATCGAATCCAAGGCTGTTCAGGGTGCGTTCCAGACCACTCTTGTATTGGGAATACAATACGTCCCCTGTGAGGATTACAGTCGTTCCATTATCTTCCGCCTTCACTTCAAAAACCGTGATTTTGGGATCAAAGACATTCATACTCTTATAAATGCGTATATAATAATCAATGCGATCCCTGGAGGGTTTTCCTGAAGGTTCGTAATTGGCAATCGTGCGTCTCCTGCGGAACTCTTGGCGTTCCTCGCGGGTTACTTCCTCCCAGGGTTTGTTAAAAATCTCTCCAGGATCAAGGGGTTGGGCAAAAACGCTGATGGACAATAAAAGAAAGAGCAAACACAAGAATCGTTTCATCGGTTTCCTCCTTGCGACCATGCTTGACTTTTTTATCGTTTATGATCCATTGTTAAAATTAATAGAGTAATTTTATGGATTGAGTTTTTTCAGTATGCAACAAGAATTTGATACAGAACGCCTTTCCCTTTATCCCGCCACATCCGGGGTTTATCTCATGAAAAACGCAGATGGAAAGATACTTTACATTGGAAAGGCAAAGGACCTCAGGGCGCGGCTCAAGTCCTATTTCTCGGAAACGGGGGATTCGCGCCTCAGCGTTCGAATCTTTCTTCCCAGAATCACGAACATCGAGACCATTATCACTAAAACGGAAAAAGAGGCGTTTTTACTCGAAAATATCCTGATCAAAAAACGCCAGCCTCCTTACAACCTCAGGCTGCGCGATGACAAGACCTACATCAGCCTGCGCATCG
Source organism: Candidatus Sumerlaeota bacterium (assembly GCA_016931135.1). Taxonomy (GTDB): domain Bacteria; phylum Sumerlaeota; class Sumerlaeia; order MWCT01; family MWCT01; genus JAFGFK01. The sequence goes on from JAFGFK010000411.1 coordinate 3,922, forward strand.
ATCCGAGCAAGCCCTATCCACGGCTGGAATGGGCGCGGAAAAGGAAAAAGGATGACGCCCTGTATTTCGGTCCTTATTCCTCCGCATCTTCCGTTCGCCATACCGTGCGCTTCCTGGAAAAAATCTTTCCTTTGCGTTCCTGTTCCGATTCCGTCATGAAAAACCGCGCCCGCCCCTGCATCCGTTACCAGATCAAAAGGTGTCTGGCGCCGTGCTGTTTCCCTGTTCCAGAGGAGGAATACCGTCAACTCGTAAACGGCGTCATTCTATACCTCCGGGGAAACATGGAGGAACTGAAAAAGAAATTCGAGAAGCGGATGCAGGAACACGCAGACGCGATGCGATATGAAAAAGCGGCGGAACTGCGCGACAGGATCGCAGCCATTGACTCCACTCTGGAAAGACAGAACATCTCGCAGGAAAAGGCGCGCGATATGGACGTCATCGCCCATCACATTTCTGAAGGCAAAACCTGCGTAGCCGCATTTCAATACCGGCTGGGCGTTCTCGCCGGTACGCGATCCTTTATTTTTGATCTTCAGGGAAAAACCGTTCCGGAGATATACTACTCCTTCTTCGGGCAATTCTACAACGAGAACTCATTTATTCCAGGAACCATCTTCGTTGATGAAGAGCCGGAGGATAAAAGTCTTCTGGAGGAGTGGCTTGCGGAACTCAAGGGCGCTCGCGTCAATATCGCCATCCCGCAGCGCGGAAAAACCGCTTCCATCCTTTCCCTTGCGCGCGAAAACGCTGCGGAACATCTGAGAATCAAACAGGAAGGAGAACGCGATCTCTCGCTGGTTCTCGAATCCCTTCGCGCCAAACTTCATCTTCCGGAGACGCCTTACCACATCGAGGGATTTGACATATCCAATATCCAGGGAAGAATGGCGGTAGGCTCCCTGGTCGTTTTCCAGGATGGCAAACCGGATTCCTCGCGATATCGCCATTTCCAGATCAAAACCGTAACCGGAAGCGACGATTTCGCCATGATGTACGAGGTGGTAAAACGCCGGTATAAAAGAATCCGGGAGGAAGGCAAGCCTTTTCCGAACCTGATCCTGATCGATGGGGGCAAGGGGCAGCTCGGGGCAGCGATAAAGGCGCTGGAAGAGCTGGGACTTGAAGGCATGAGCATCATAGGCTTGGCGAAAAGTCATCTGAAGGAAGACAGGGAATTTCCCGGGGAAAAGTTTGAAACCGGTGAGCGGATTTTCCTTCCGAACCGGAAGAATCCTGTTGTTTTGAAACCCGGATCGCCGGCGTTGTTTCTGATTCAAAAGGTGCGTGATGAGGCGCACCGTTTTGCCATCACTTACCACAAAAAATTGCGTTCCAAGAACCAGAGGCTTTCCATACTGGATGAAATCCCCGGAATTGGTCCCTCCCGCAAAAAGGCGCTGCTCAAGCGATTCGGAAGCGCGAAAGCCGTTCAGAATGCGAATATGGCAGAACTATTATCCGTTCCCGGAATCACCCGCGACATTGCCCAAAGGATCCTGAATTCGAATCATTAAGAACAAGAAAATTAAACCGCGAAATAATCCACGGAATATTCGATTTAAACCATCTTGTCTTTCGTTAATCTGTATCTCAATCAATTGGTGAAATTGTCAAGTCCCCTTCCACCGATTCTCCAAACCTCTCCCCTGCTCATTGCGCCGTTGGTTGGATCGTAAGTATAATCATTCAGCGCCTGCTTCAAGCCGCGTTCATCTGTTCTATTATTCTCTTTGAATATATCTTCGAGGATTTCAATGGTCAGATCGAACCGGCAATCGGGCCCTGCGCTGTATATAATATAATGATGAGGTATGGACCAGTATGCAAACGTCCTTTCGCCTTCCTTCAGGTAACGATAACCATCAACGAACATCGATGTCAGATATGCCTGGGGTGTTGTGAGCGTATGAATGTCATCCCCGATTCTTCTGCGAAAGGTGGGAGATGGATCAGACGAATTCCATTCAACTTTCTTTTCCGGATCGGTTGTCCATGCAGGATACTGCAGATTATCAACATGATAAGCCTCAAGGGCGGTGGACATGCTGCGAAGATCGGCGCGCGTTCTGGATATGATGGAACGCGATGATGGTTCCCAAAGATATACAGGCAGCATTCCAACAATAGATAAAACAATAATCAAATAAACCTTACACAGGGATACAGGATCGATCAGAATAAAAAGAAGACCAAAGGCAAGAACCAGAGCTCCAATAAAAAAATTCCCGCCCCTTAAAAATATCGAATAGAAAATAAATACGAAACAGAAGAATGCCGCGATGAAAAATACCTTATTCTTTCTTAAAAGGGCAATGGCAATATAGGAAGACAGAATCCCCACAGGATAAACAAGCGATTCGGAATACGCATTATTAAGAATTCCTAGCTGCGTATAAGTTTCACACATCATATACTTGAACAGGATAACAATAATATACGAGCTGCATAAGAGGGAAACAGACAAAAAAATTAATCCGGCAATCAACCTGTTTTTTAATTCATTCCCTGTTTTCATCATGAATCACGCTCCTTGTTCCGATGATAAGGGAAACGGGGGCGAGGAGGAGAATCCAGAGCACTGCCTTCAATCCCCAGCGATCAGTTATTTATAAATGGAGTGATTGGAATCTATAGAGTCTTCTTATAATATTTTCTGTAGATCATCCCTGGTGATTTCACAATCTCGAAGGATTTGCATAAAAAGACCTTTTCCGATCACTTCACCCCGGTGTACAGGAACTGATGTACAACGCCCATCCGGATGCCGAAGGAAATGATGACTTCCCCTCTTTCTAATCACCTCAAAGCCAAGTCTTTGCAAAGCCTTTATCAGGGAAAATCCTGTCATGACGGGAATCTTGCTCATTTTGATACAGCCACTCGTTGAACGCCAATGAACTCATTGGAAACGGGTTCTTCCACCTCGAGACAAAGCGCGATCACTTCTCGTACACGCTTCATGAGGACATCAAGTGATTTGGCTTGGGTATGGCAACCGCGAAGGGCGGGAACTGACGCAACATAATATCCGTCTTCATCTTTCTCTATAACAACGTTAAACTCATAAACCATAATATTATCTCCAAAAGAACAATATGACAATTCATTAAATATTTCGTATTGTATGTCAATTCTTAAATGTTTTACCCGGTCGTCTCTGTTTCACTATTTGTCGATGTTATATCAATATTTTTTTGCTTCGGGATTCCTGCAATAAGGGAAACGGGGGCGAGGAGGAGAATCCACAATGTGACTTTCAATCCCCACCGGTCCGCAACAATCCCAAGCGCGAGGGGAATCATGCCGGCAATGATATTTGTCAAACTGCCAAGGGTCATGACTGTCCCGCTTTTTCCGGGCATTGCCTTGTACAGCTGCGCCTTCAGAACCGGATACCATCCCGCATTTGCCATGACGATAATTATCAAAAACGCCACTTTGAAATAAAAGCCCGGTATCAGGAGAAATGCTGAAAATAAAAATATTTCAGAAACCGCGCTCCAGAAAACATACGCCAAGCCGCTCAACCTTTTCAATATATATATGACAATGATATTCCCGGCTATTCCCGCGCCAGTGGCGATCAGAACAGCGAGAGAGGCTTTTGCCATGGAAACACTGACAATATCAACGAAATACAGCGCGATGAATCCGGCAAAGGTATCGAGCATCAAATCAGACAATTTCAAAAGAACCAGCCATCGAATCACAACCATATTTCTCAAGGATTTCAAGGCATCCATAATTCCGGTTTTGAAGGATATGGTCTCCTTTCGTCTATCCGAAAGAGCAATGCTTGAACGGCTCGGGCAGGATTTGGGGTCAATCTACCAACCAAATACAACTGAATATTTTCCAATCAACATTATTGAGTTCAGAACAGGGTATCCTGGAATTATCTATTTCTCGCTTTGATGCATTTTTGAACGCCATTGGTTGATTTTATATTAAAAAAATTTGCGATCTGTCGATACGTCCACGGAATATTATCCCGAATTCTAATCATGCAGGCTTTTCTTGCATGGAATATCCTTCCTCTGCTTCTCGAGCCGTTTTTAATGCGAGCGGGGTCAAGTCCATAATTCAGGGCAATATCCCTTACAATCTCTTCCGCTTTTTCCTCCAATTGCGTCACCAGTTTATCGACTTCAGGAATTTTGCTCATTATTTTCTGCTTATGCTCATAATTTTTCATTCTTTTCAAAAATCTTTTCGAGAATTCATCATTTCCCACAAACATGCGTCGCGAAATCAACGGAGGGTCCGTTTTGTTTATTCCATCTTTGATAAAATCCGAGAATAAACTCGTATTCCCCTTAAAATGGGACAAAATTTCATTCATATAAAGCCAGGGGGGACCCTGATTTTTGAGATAGAACTGCAGACTTGACCCGGCGTACTTCTCGGGGTCAACTGGTTTTTGTGTCCTTACAGGATTCAGGTGGATATAGCGTGAGACTTCAAGAAGATAACCCAATTTATCCACGACAAAACTCTTGAATCGTCCCTGAAAAAGATGCCCATGCCTGCTGCGCCTTTTGTTGTAATATAATGTGTAAGCGGTCAAAAGACGTCTCATCAATTCTGATAAGCCTTCTTTATCCGTACTTTCCAGAAGAAGATGAAAATGGTTCGGCATCAAACACCATGCATGAACGCGAAATGAGAAAATTCCCGCGTATTTGGCGAGATAGCCGAGAAATTTGCCCATTTCCCTTTTGCCTTCAAATGCGATTTCCCCTGAATTAGTCCTGGACATCACATGATAAAGGCAAAAAGGCAAATCGATCCTTTTCAAGCGAGCCATGGAATTCCTCTCCCAGGCAAAATAAGGCGTTTCAATCAACGCTCATATTCAATATTCAAAATATGAACATTTGAAGAAAGTTAAAGTCAAGCAGCATTTTTCAAATTCAGTTGTATTCAGTTGGTAGATTGACCCCATATTTGGATCAAAGATACCTCATGGATTTTATCGGTTTTGATTGACATCGGACGATAAAAGGGGAATTGGTTTTTTCTATGAGTTATCAGTCCCCGCATAATCTTCCTTCGGATAAAGTCGTATTTTCTTTTGACAAGGGAACGCTTTCATTAGAAAATATGGCGCTTGGGCATATTAAAAAAATTTTCCCTTCCGGGATGTGGAAATGGGATGCAAGAGCCGGATTCTGGCGCACAGACCCAATTCATTATACAAATATCCTGAAATGTTTAATGGAATCTGAATTGAGATTATCCGGTAATTCCCATTCGTATGTGATGGAAGGAAAATCCGTAAGCAATTTTGTCATCAAGGATGGTTTGAACGACTTGTCATACATGGAAGACCATGTTCCCTGTTGGGAGAATGTCACTTTTTCCAGGATCAACCTTCCTGAACTGCGCCCGGAACAAAAGGAGGCTGTGGAGCGCTGGTGGAAGGAGAAAAGAGGGGTAATCGTGATGCCAACCGGTACAGGTAAAACCGAGGTCGCACTGTATATGATAAGCAGGCTTCAATGCTCCACGCTTGTCGTTTCTCCCGTAAGAGACCTGATGTACCAGTGGCACAGGCGCATCCTCTCGGCTTTTGATTATGACGCCGGCGTTCTGGGGGATTCGCAAAACGAGGTTCGCCCCATTACGGTCACCACCTATGACAGCGCCGCGATTCACATGAATGAGATGGGCAATCAGTTCGCCTTTATCATTTTTGACGAGTGCCATCACCTGCCGGGGAAGTTTTTCCGCGAGGCGGCGCTGATGAGCGCGGCGCCCTTCAGGCTTGGATTAACCGCTACGCCGGAACGTTCCGATGGGAAGCATGCTGAACTCGATGATCTGATCGGACCTGTGGTTTATCACCTTTCCCTTCCCAGGGTGAAAGGTAAAACCCTTGCGGCATACGATGTCGTGAGAATCCCGGTTCACCTCTCCCCACAAGAGCAAACACGATACGACAATCTATCGCGGAAAATCCAGGGATATATGATAGAAAAGCGAAAGGAAAAGCCGGATTACAGTTGGGAGAATCTTTTGGCGGAATCAGGGACAGATGCGGAATCGCGAGCGATCCAGAAGGCTTTTTACCTGAAACAGGCGATCGAGGATCGCGCGGAGGAGAAGTTCCGCGTTCTCGAGGATATTTTCCGTCTTCATTTCGGTTCCCGCATCATTGTATTTACAGGGACAAACGCCGCAGCCCGCGCGGTATCGCTGCGTTTTCTGATTCCCTGCCTTCTGAGCCATTGCAAAAAGGAGGAGAGAAGCGAGATTCTCTCCGGTTTCGCAAAGGGGAAATATCCTGCAATAGCGGCGAATCGCGTTCTGGATGAAGGAGTGGACGTTCCTGAGGCGAAAGTAGCCGTGGTGCTTGGGGGATGGGGATCGACAAGGCAGGCGGTACAGCGTTTGGGGCGCATACTGCGCAAAACCGGCAATGAACGGGCAGTTTTATATGAAGTGATTTGCGAAGCGACAAGAGAGGAAATCGTATCGAGAAAACGCAGGCGAAGCGAGGCGTACGCAAGGGTAAAAAGAAAATTTCAGCCCATGGATTGATTCATGCTGCGAAGGGAACATTTTCTTTACGAGTATCATAAAGGGATTCTTCATCCTGATCGGTTGATGAAGGGAAAACACGGCCATTATCTTCCCTTGACGGAGCGTATGCTGGAGATATACAGGAATGGGATTGGCGAAACCCGCCGGGATTTGCATCGCTCGGTGGAGGAGATTTACATGGATGTTGAGGATTGTCCTGTGCGGCGCATCCGGGCGTTTTGCAAGCTCCTGGATGACGCCAGCGTTTATGATACGGAAGAATCCGGAAATTCATACCCTCTTCGAAAAAGGATTTTCGAATATGCCGCCGCTTTTCATCCCCTTGTCAAAGAAAGGAATCGTTTCTTTGACAATATCGAGGATGATATCAAGAAGCGGATCATTCAGGAACAGGGAAATGATAAAACTTTTGAAAAGATAAAAAGCCATGTTCCTGATTCAGATTGGAAGACGCTATGGCGGGAAATCGAGTCCCGGCTTTTCAACGACGTGCCGGAATTCAATCGTCTCCTTGAATTTCCGGGATACGAAAACGCCCAGGCGTTTCTTTCCCGTTATAATATTGCCCAGATTCAGGCGGCGTTATACAACGCAACGGAAGTTATTATCCGGGCAACGCAGGACTTCAAGACAATCCTGAGATTCGCAAAGATATCGGGCTTGATGCATACCATAAGGAGAACTATAACGGGTTCCTATGAAATCCGCCTGGATGGTCCTGCCTCGCTGATGCGGGAAACGAGGCGTTATGGAGTGGCGTTGGCGAGATTTCTCCCGGGTCTCATTTCATGTCGCGGGTGGCGTATGCACGCGAGGCTTCAGACGCCTCAGGGATCATGGGCGTCTTCGCTTGAATTATCAGACAAAGAAGGATTGCGCAGCCCTGTTTCACAGCCAAAAGAGTTCGATTCGAGAGTAGAGGAAACTTTTTTTCAGAAGTGGGGGCAAGAACCGAGGGAGGGATGGACAATACGCAGGGAGACGGAACTGCTTCATCACGAGCAGAAGGTTTTTTTCCCGGATTTTGTTTTTTCTCACGAAGATGGGAGGAAGGTTTATTTTGAGATCATCGGATTCTGGACTCAGGAATACCTGGATTCCAAGGCGAAAGCCCTGATGGAATTTCATGAAGCGCCCATTATCCTGGCGATTCAAAAGGGGCTTGTTTCGAGACTTCCGGAGCTTCCGATGCCGTTTGTCACTTATAAAAATAATTTAAAAATCAACGCCGTTTTGGACGCGATTCGAAAATTTTACTGATCCAGCGGCTATTATTCCCTTGCAAATTGATTTCCTTTATGTTTTATACTTGAACGTGAATATTTAATATATTGCATAATATGCAATAAAATTTACAGTAGGCAATAAAATGGATCCTATTATTCAAACGATCAAGCTTTACCTTACTCAATACGGACTTAAAGTAATCGGCGCCGTATTGATCTTACTGATAGGTAGATACATCGCCAGCATTTTATCAAAAATAGTAAAAGGAATATTGAGCAAGGCAAATGTGGACAAGACCCTGATCAGCTTCGTTCAGAATCTGACCTATTTCGGTTTGTTGATTTTCGTTATAATCGCAGCTCTTACGCAGCTCGGAGTGCAGACCGCCACGCTTGTCGCAATCGTTGGCGCGGCAGGACTTGCCATTGGTTTGGCGCTCCAGGGTTCGCTTGCCAATTTCGCGGCGGGACTTATTTTGATTATTTTCAAGCCATTCCATGTGGGAGATCTGATCGAAGCGGGAGGCATGCTGGGGATTGTCGAAGAAATACAGATATTCGTTACCATTCTCAATACGCTGGATAACCGGCGCGTATTCATGCCCAATTCCAAGATCACAAGCGATAATATCATCAATTACAGCAGGATCGAGAAAAGAAGGGTCGATCTTGTATTCAGCGTCTCCTATCACGATGACATCAAGAAAGCCAAGGAGTCGCTGGAGAAGGTTCTCAACGCAGACTCGCGCGTATTGAAGGATCCCGAGCCGACCATTGCGGTCGTCAAACTGGGAGAAAGCGGGGTGGATTTAGTGTGCCGCCCCTGGGTGAAACCGGATGATTACTGGGGCGTGTATTTCGACACCCTAGAAAAAGGTAAACTCGCTTTGGAAGCCGGCGGCGCCACGATACCCTTCTTTCAAAGTGATGTGCATATTTACCAGGAAAAGACTGGTTCTATTTTATAACAGTATTCTGGCAATATTAGGGATCAAACTTCTGATTTATAATTAAACTTAAATACATCTCAGCAGAATCTGCGAATTAAAACGAGTGGATAATTCAGTTCGCCTTCAGATGTTTTTCCATGAAGACTTTTAGCAGATCGATATCCATGATATGTCCCCCGGGATGAACGGATAACTTGACATTATTGGGACAATCCATATCTTCATAAATCGGTTTGATTTCCTCCTCAATCCATTTTTGCGCAGAAGACGCAGGAAACCGGTTTACAAGGTTGATGGCTCCCTCGATGGAGTCGGCGAAACCATCGGCCCCGTGTATGCCTTCCCAGGAATAGTTTTTATACTTATAAATATTTTCCAGGACGCGCAAAGAAGGTATCATACCCGATCTTGTTTCTATTTCAGCATGTTTCCAGATATCGGAGATCATCTCTGCCATGCGATCGGAGAAGAGACATTTTCCCATCCATTCAGTGATAGGAAGAAGCCCATCCTTGGCATATTCCGCTGCATCGAAAATCAGGGCATCGAGATTAGGTTCTGATTTCTGGAATCCCTGGATGTCAAAGTAATATGTATCAGGAAGGCTTTTTACCCGTTGCGTGAGCTGCTTTTCCTGCTCAAAAATATGCATGGCGGATACAGGTGATAATCATCAAGGATATGAGCGGTGAGGAACAAAAAGGGGAAATTATCCGCAGCGCAATCCCTAGCGTTCCAATACTCGCAACTCCCGATGATTCTCGGCAAAAGACCTGTTTTCGAATCTGCACAGCCCAACCACCCATTCGCATATCGCCGGCAAAAACGGATCGCTTCAAGGCTTTGAGTGGCATTCTCGCGAGCCTGACCCCACGGATCGAAGGCATACACTGGATTAAACCAAAAAATTGCAAATCCTAAAATATTGAAGGCTAAAAACGATCTCATGGGAGCATCCCTTTCATATCGATTATTTCCGTGGCAAGCCAGAGAAAAGGAGCCTGGCCGTGAAGGTCTCCGAGAACACGGGGGCGGTTCAAATAAAATTCAATATCATCGACCTGGCCTGTTCCCACGCAAACTTCGCGAATATTGCCCTTTCGATCGAGATGCGCGCAAAGGGATTTCCAGGCTTTTTTCACCGCTGGCAGGTATTGTTCTTTTTTCAGCCATCCTTGTTTCACGCCGACGCTCATGGCATAAGCAAACATCGCAGTACAAGAGCTTTCCTGCCAGGCGTATTCATAATCAACCAGCTGTCGCCACATGCCATTATCGGATTGATATTTCAAAAGCGCAGCCATCATTTTTTTATAACATTCCATGATAAAAGGGCGAAGATCATGGTCTTCAGGAAGGGAGCGCAGAACTTCCGCAAGAGATGAAGCCACCCATCCATTGCCGCGTCCCCAATGATATTTAAACTTGGGACCATGAAAAAACAATCCGTTTGGCTGCTGGAGTTTTTTCAGATACGCCTCGATCTGCCTCGCGGCGCGATCCGCATATTTTATTTCCCCGGTAGCTCGGAAGGCTTGTATCTGAAGCATCCCCACCATATACATATCATCAATCCACCATCTGGTCTGGGTAGTCAGACCATCTTCCCTGGGATTTCCCCACTGGTTGTCAGCAAGATTCAGTCCCGCCTTTAAAAAACGCTCATCCTTGTTTTCCATATAAATCTGCAGGGGAACAATTCCCATGACATGGACATCCACATGAGGGATGCGGCATGTGAATGCTCCGTCTGCACGAATGAAATCCTCGTATCGGGAAACGAGTCGATTTATAAGATCGGGATTCCTGGTTTTTTCGGCAAAACGAAGAGCGCCTACGGCCGTGCAAGCCTCTGCATAAAAAAGGCATCCCTTTGGATTCATGGCGAGTTTTTCCCTGTAAAGGAGATTTTCGCAAACCTTATTCCCCAAAGTGTGAGGATTGAAGCCTCCGGGAACTTCTATTCCGGAAGCGGCTATGGAAAAAAGTAAAACAATAACAAGAAAAAGACTTAATTTCATAAATCATTCCTTTCTCTGAACAAACAGGATTTTATACTTTATGGATTATAAAAATCTAAATAGATTCTAAGGAAATATCATCATATGGTCAAGAACAATCACACGATATAGATTAAAGTATTGATTCCCAATAATTGAAATTCCGGCATAATCCATTGACGAATATTATAAGATTCATATAATTTTTCTAAGATGAGTTATAAATGATATGAAAAGAAAACGCTTTAAAATTGTCGTTGAAGGCAGGGCGCAGGGGGTGGGTTTCCGCCCTACGGCGTACCGGTACGCAACCGAGAGAAACCTTACGGGATGGGTATCCAGCGCCTCCTCTGGAGTGGTCATCGAGATCGAAGGGGATGAATCCCAAACCGGAAGTTTTATCCATGCTTTGGAATACCATAATCGGGGGGCGTCGCATCCTGGATATGCCTTTGGGGGAACAGATTCCCCGCATCTGCTGATTTGATGACAGGAACTATATCGTGGAGCAAGAGGAAAAATTAGACAAGCGCCTTACCGCAGCGTTGCGTTACCTGGCGGTTCTTGTTTCCCTTGTTTATATCCTGGCTTATATATTCGTCGTCTTATCGCGAATCGGCTATCCCTTCGAGCTAGAATGGATGGAAGGGGCGTCGGTGATCCATATCAAGAGAATCCTCGAAGGAAAGCCCCTCTACGTGCGCCCCACGATAGAGTTTGTCCCCTTTTTCTACACGCCGTTTTATTTTTATATTTCCACGCTTTTCTCCCTGATCCTGGGATTGGGCTTTTTACCCTTGAGAATCGTCTCGTTTCTTTCCTCCCTGGGCAGCCTTTGCGTCATTTATTACTGGGTAAAAACAGAAACCAGGGATAAAATCTTCGGGATCATGGCAGCGGGTTTTTTCGCCGCAGCGTTCAAATTGAGCGGTTTCTGGTATGACATCGCCCGCGTGGATTCTCTCTTTCTTTTTTTCGCCCTTGCCGGCGCGCTTCTTGTCAAATTCCGTTCCTCCCCTATATCGTTCATACTTTCCGGAGTTCTTTTCTCCCTGAGCTTCTGGACAAAACAGACCGCCCTTGTTCTTTTTGCCCCTCTGTCAATATACATCCTGATCTACAAACGCAAATTCCTGATCCCTTTCCTGGCAACGACAATTACGGCGGTGGGAGGGATGTCGCTCCTGGTCAATATCATCACCCGCAAATGGTACTATTACTATGTATTTTTCCTCCCCGGAAAAGGCGATATAGTCACAGAAAATTACATTGCCTTCTGGACAAGAGACATTTTCTCTCCCCTTTGCATCGGTTTCGGGATTTCCGTAGTATTTATCGTCATCGAACTATCAGGGAAATCAAAAGAGCGCGGGATGTTTTACCTTCTTCTTTTCCTCGGTTTCATTTTCAGTTCCTGGATGTCCCGTCTTCATGCGGGAGGGTGGCTGAATGTCCTGACGCCTGGATACGCCGTCATTTTGATTGTATTCGTGATCGGGATGAGCCGCCTGGCGGAACATTCCGAGAGGAATCCATCTCCCTTCAAAAAATTCATTCCGATCATACTGTATCTTTTGTGCCTTCTGCAATTTTCTTTGGCGAGTTATAATCCCATGAGCCAGATTCCCACACAGGAAGATCGAAAAGCCGGGGAATATCTGATTCAAACCATGAAAAACATCGATGGCGAGATTTTCGTTCCCTACCACTCCTACCTGGCGGAAATGGCGGGTAAAAAAAGTTATATGCATGTTTACGCCTTGTTTGACATTTCCCGCGGCGATGTCACGCCGATTGGCAGGGAATTCCTGGATGACCTGATCGACGGGATACGGAATCAGAAATTCAAGGCGATCTTTCTCGATGCGCCCCGCATTACGACGCGATTCGATGAATTTTACAGGGTGGATAAAATTTTGTTTGGAAACCGAAACGCGTTCTTTCCCGTTACGGGAATGAAAACCAGGCCGGAATTCATGTTTGTTCCA
>JAFGFK010000412.1 GCA_016931135.1 Candidatus Sumerlaeota bacterium
GATAAAGAAGACATATTCCCACGGTCTTTGCCTTGTGGGGCGCGATTCGATCTTGGTGAGGTTGATGGATTTTTCCGCAAAGCATTTGAGCGCCTCGAAAAGAGCGCCGGGCTTATGCTTCAGGGAGAGGATCAGGGAGGTCTTGTCCGCGCCGGTTGGTTGCGGAATCAGGCGTCCCAGAACCACAAACCGCGTGAAATTTTCGGTGGTATCCTGAATATTGGAAGCAATGATATTCATTTTTCCCAAACGAGCTGCGATTTCGCTGCCGATCGCTGCGCTTCCGGGCGTTTCTCCAGCCAGCCTCATGCCTTCCACCGTGCTTGCCACCTCGATATACCGCGCCTTGGGAAGATTTTCCCTGAGCCATCTCCGGCATTGTCTGAATGGCTGGGGATGGGAATAAATCCGCTCCACTTTTTCCAATGTGGCATTTGAAATCAGGCAATGATGGATATAAATCACGATCTCCGAGGTGATTTTGACATCCGAATCCATGAAACGATCCAGGACGTCATGCACAACGCCACCCGTTGAGTTTTCAATAGCCACAACGCTGCAATCGACCTGTTTTTTTTCCACAGACGTGAAAAGATCATCCACGCATGGAAATGGCAGCAATTCCGCAGCGGAACCGAATTCGAGGAGGGAAGCCTGGTGCGTGAACGTTCCTTCAGGACCCAGGTACCCCACCTTGATGGATTGTTCCAAGTCCTGACACTGGGATAAGATTTCCAGGAAAATCGACTGAAGGGCTTCTTGGGACAAAATCCCCTTCCCTGTTTTCAGGATAGTATCCAGGGAACTTTTGATGCGGGAGGAATCGTATAAAACGTCATCATTCTGTTTTTTCAGTGCGCCGATTTCTTTTGAAATCTGAGCCCTCCGGTTCAAGAGCTCCGCAATATTCTCATCCACACGCTTCATTTGTTCGAGCAGATTTTCGATCTTTTCCATAGAATACCCCTTGATTAGATTAGAGTATGTTTCCCTTATCCCGTCTATTTTTTCGGGTCCATTCCGGTTTTGGATTTGAGGGCTGCGATCTCTTTTCGCGTAAGGGAACGATACTGCCCCAGGGGGAGTCTTCCCAGGATCACAGGTCCGATTGCCACTCTTTTCAAGGCAATAACCGGATGCCCGATCGCCTTGAACATCCGGCGAATCTGGCGCTTTCTGCCCTCCCGGATGATGATACTATAATGAGTATCATTCCGTTTCCGGCTCAGGAGATCTATTTTCGCGGGAAGCGTCGGCTTGCTATCGATCAGAATGCCTTTTTTTAACCAGCGTATGCTGTGTTCGCTCAATTCTTTTTTTACTGTGACAATATATTCCTTTTCCAGATGAAACCTCGGATGCATCAGCCTGTTAGCGAGTTCGCCGTCGTTGGTGAGGAGGAGAAGTCCTTCCGTATCCATATCGAGCCGCCCTACGGGAAAAATCCGTTCCTTCACATTTTTGAGAAGCTGGGTAACCATAGGGGCGCCGTGGCTGTCCGACATGGTCACGACATAGCCTTCGGGCTTGTTCAGGGCGTAATAGACGCGTTCCGGGGACAAGGTTGCCAATTTGCCGTTTACGCGCACCTTGTCTTTTTCCGGATCGATGCATGTTCCCATCTGAGTGATGACAACGCCGTTCACGCTGACCTTTTTCTGCAGGATCAATTCCTCGCATTTACGCCTTGCGGCGATTCCGCAGGAGGCGAGATATTTTTGAAGCCGAACCGTTGCGCTCATTACGTCATTCCTTGTTTTCGGAATCCTCTATCCCGGAATCCATGTTCCCGGGAATTGCGTTCTCGGAATCTATATTTTCGGGAGGTGGAGATTGGGGTTGGGTTTGCGATTGCGCCTGTTTTTCCGGAGGCGTCTCCTCCTGAACCTGGGAGAATTTTTCGCGGAGTTCCTTGAGGGAAGGCAGATCGGAAAGGCGGTTCAAACCAAAAGCCCTGAGGAATTCCTCGCTCGTGCCATAGAGCGGGGGACGCCCCACAACTTCCTTTTTGCCGACTATTTTTATGAGGTCCATTTCCGTCAGATTGCGTATCACGCCGCTGGAATCGACTCCCCTGATGGATTCGATTTCCGCCCTGGTGATCGGTTGTTTGTAGGCGATGATAGCGAGGGTTTCCAGCGCCGGGGTGGAGAGGGGACTCTTTTTCTTCCGCCTTTCCAGTTTCAGGATATAAGAAGAGAACTCCGGTTTTGTCGCAACCTGGTACCCGCCCGCTATTTCGACGATCTGAATCCCGTGGCAAGGCTCCCCGTATTCCCCGCTCAATTCAGCAATAATGCTCCTTACGTTTTTTGTGGGGATATCATCGAGCATCTTGCTGATCCGATTGGCGGAAAGAGGTTCGGCGGTGGAAAAGAGCAGGCTCTCTATAATGGGTTTCAATTCCTCTTCCCGGATGGGAGAAACCTTTTTCCGTGAGGAAGTCCGCTCCTCTGGAAGCGGGGATTGTTCCCCGTTTTCCGATGTTTGTTCCTCGAGGGTGGAGGGAGGTTCTTCCCATGGCGCAGCGAGTTCGTTCAGGATAAAGGGGGACTCGTCCTTGACGGATTTTTGCTCCGGGTGATCGGGGGATTTTTCATCCTGCATGTCACGGGATTCGTCATCCATAAAGTTATCTCCAGTATCATAAAATCGAAAGCGTATATAAGATAAAGAGGAGGAACCAGTCAACGGTAAAAGAACGTGGATGGGAAGAGGGGTCAATAAAGAGAAACGGGAATTTTTTTTCTTTTGGAGAACATGAAGACTTCCCTGTATCCGGTTTCTTTGAGCAGAATGACCGCCTTGTCAAAATAGCGTCCCACTTCGCGGGGTTTATGGGCGTCCGAGCTGAGGGTCATCGGCACGCCATATTTTTTCAATCTTTTGAGAAAGTCCGGTCCCGGGTAGAATTCTCCAACAGGTTTGTCCATGCCGCTGGCGTTCAATTCGACCACCATATCGCTCTCCCCCAGGATTCTGGCTGTTTCTTCCTGGAGGTCATCCCATCCTTGCTCCGGGAAATACCCGAATTTTTTCACCAGGTCCACGTGCCCCATGATATCGAAAATGCCGGTTTGAACCAGCTGTTTCACCAGATCGAAATAGCGTTCATATATTTCCCTTATCGAATCGAGTTCGAATTTTTTCTTCTGGGTATCCTGGTCGAAACCCCAGGCGCCGATATAATGCACCGATCCAATGACGTAGTCGAAATCGTATTTTTGACAGAATTCTCTGGGGTGATCGAGCAGTTCCGGGACAAAATCCATTTCCATGCCGAGCAGGATTTTGATGCGTCGTTTTTCCTCCCGGTCGTACTGATCCTGGAGTTTTTTCACATTCTGAACGTATAAAGGCGCTTCATCCCAGGAAAGAGCCATCTTGATATGTTGTTCGGGCATCCAGGGGGAATGTTCGGCAAAGCCCATGACGCCGATTTTTTTGGAGATCGCAGCCTGAACATATTCCTCCATCTCGCCTTCGGCGTGACAGCACATTTTCGTATGATTATGAAGATCGATCAGCATTTATGTCCTTTCTATCCATGAAAAAAACAAAGAAAATAGAAATGAAT
Organism: Candidatus Sumerlaeota bacterium; assembly: GCA_016931135.1. Classification (GTDB taxonomy): domain Bacteria; phylum Sumerlaeota; class Sumerlaeia; order MWCT01; family MWCT01; genus JAFGFK01. The sequence goes on from JAFGFK010000412.1 coordinate 3,578, forward strand.
TTACAGGGGAAGGTCAAGATATAATACGATTTCGATACATATTTTTATGTAACAGGAGTTTGGCAAATTCAGGGGTCATACCCTATAATACAAGCAATTTGCCAAACTACCGTATGTAAGATTTCAGAAAGACATCGGAAGCGCCGGATGTTTTTCAAAGAGATGAAATGTCCCTTTTCAATCAGTTTGACTTGCGGCGCAGTTTGAGTCTTAAGGGGGATTTGTCGAAACCAAGGGCGGTTCGCAACTGGTTGAGCAGGTATCGCTCGTACGAAAAGTGAAGGAGCTTCGGATTGTTGACAAACAGGGTAAAGGTGGGCGGCGCCACGGCGGTTTGGGTGATATACTTTATCTTCAGCTGTTGCCCTTTCCGAATCGGCGGATTATGTTTCTGGACAATATACTCCAATTCCCTGTTCAGATCCGATGTGTCGATCCTTTTTGTATATTGCGTCATGACGTCATCAACAAGATTGAAGACATTCCACGCCCGTTGTCCGGATTTGGCGGAAAGAAACAGGATCGGAGCGTAAGGAATGAAACTGAACTCTTCTTTGATTTTCTTTGCGAAGGCTCCAGAAGTGGCATTGTCCTTTTCAAGGAGGTCCCATTTATTCACGGCAATGATCGCCCCGCAACCCGCCTCCAGAATATAACCTCCGATATGGGCGTCCTGCGCGGAGATTTCCTGTGAGGCGTCCAGGAGCAAAACGGCCACATCGCATCGCTGTATGCTCATGATGGACGAAGCGACGCTCATATATTCGGGGCTGTTTGTGATCCTGCCCCTCCTGCGGATTCCTGCGGTATCGATCAGGAGATAGCGGTTGCCGCCGTATTCATAGGGGGTATCCACTGCATCACGGGTGGTTCCCGGAAGGCTGGCTGCAATCATGCGGGTTTTTCCCAGGATTTTATTCACCAGCGTGGATTTTCCCACATTTTGTTTACCAACTATCGCGATTTTAATCTCATCATCATCATCGTCTTCTTCTTTTGCCCTGGGAAGATTTTCCGTTACCGCGTCGAGAAGCGTTCCTATCCCGAGACCGTGGCTGGCGCTGATAGGATAAATCTCAAAACCGCCGAGGGAGGAAAAGGCGTACGCCTGGTTATCCAGATTGGAGTTGTCGCATTTATTGACCGCGAGAAAGAAGGGCTTGTTCCTGCTTCTGAGAAGTTCCACAATCTGAGCATCCACAGGATTATCCTGATGATCCACTTCCGTGAGGAAGATGACCGCCTGCGCCTCTTCCACAGCCATGAGGACTTGTTCCCGGATTCCTGTAGTGATATCGGATTGGTCCCCGGGGTCGTATCCACCGGTATCGACAAGGAAAAAGTCCCATCCGTTCCACTCTGCGGGGGCGTAATTGCGATCTCTTGTCAGCCCCGGGATGTCGAGGACATTGGCTTTCCGCCTGCCGATGATCCTGTTGAAGAGCGTGGATTTGCCAACATTGGGACGGCCAATGATAGCCACAATTGGAAGTTTTCTTCGTTTCATAGGTTATACACAGGGGGAATGATTCCCATGATCAGGAGCGATTTTCCGCGATAGCGTCAATGACGCCGTATTTCAAAGCCTCCTGAGCGTCCATGAAGAAATCGCGTTCCGTGTCCCGGCTGATGACATCCAGGCTTTGTCCTGTACAGGAAGCGAGAATTTCATTCAATCTCTGGCGGTATCGAAGGATTTCCCTGGCATGGATTTCGATATCGCTCACCACGCCTTCCATGCCGCCGATAGGTTGATGGAGCATGATCCGTGAATTGGGGAAAGCCAGCCGTTTTCCTTTTTTGCCTGCGCCGAGCAGAATGGCGCCCATGGAAGAAGCCTGTCCGATGCAGATGGTCCTGATATCACACTTCACGTACTGCATGACATCGTACAAGGCGAGTCCCGCTGTGACGACTCCGCCGGGGCTGTTAATGAACATGATAATATCCTTATTGGGATCCGAGGCGTCAAGATACAAAATCTGGGCGATCAGAATATTGGATTTGCCATCTTCGATCTCACCGGTCAAAAAAATCATTCTGTTCGTCAAGAGCCTGGAATAGATGTCGAAACTGCGATCCACGCCATCCACGCGTTCGATAATATGGGGGATTTGTTCATTCATGATTTTCACGTCTCCTGCCTGAAATATGATATATGGGAAATAATATATCATTCCGGGAAATGATATTGCAGACAATGAATATGCCTGGTCAAACGATTGAGAAAATAGAGCCTTCCTTCTCTAGGGACGTCAAAGAATCCGAGCCGAATATCCGGCAGAATGGAACGGGGTCCTGTACAAAAAACGCCTTTCAGCTGTCCCAGGGCATTGTAGGCGTGGATTTCCTGAGTTTCATAATCAACGAGGAAGAGGTAACCATTTTTATCCATCTGCAACTGGGAACAAAAAGGCATTTCCATCTGGGAGCGGGGTTCCATGGGCAAGACATCGCCCAGATTGCCCTCGAGATCGAAATCCACGATCACCTTCTGTATAGGATCGATCACATAAAACCGATTGTTCTTTCCGGAAGCCACGCCGGTAACGCATTCGAGGGAGAATCCGCTGGTTTCCTCCCGGAAACGAAGTTCGCCATTGTCTCTTCCATCCAATGAGATTTTTCTGACGCTTCCTCTGACGAAATCACTGATCAGGAGAAGGCGCTCGTTCTCGATGATGTCGAAATCCCTGCTGTTACCCAGAACATTCTGACGGGATAATTGATCGTGAAAATTAGTGTCATATTCGCCTTCGCCGGAAAATTTGTGAACAGTCTGCTGTTCAACATCAAGCGCATAAATATTATTTTCCTCATCTATAAGAATGCCTCCGGGGTAACCGATGCAAAATTTTTCCGTGCCTCTCGGGATCGTAAAACTGTGGATCAATTCCTTTCCTTTGTAATGATAGAAGCGAAACAGGGTCTCTTCATGGTGATCCAAAAGCCACAAAGATTCATCGGGCAGGATACGAAAAAGAATCGGATTGACAATTTCCGGATTCTGGTCGAAGTTGATTTCATCCTCCTCACTCAAGGTAAAAGGAAGCGTCAGGGGATCATCCGTCGATTTTATGATATCGGATTCGCCCGAAATATCATCAAATACTTCTTTATCTTCAAAAGAAGGCAGGAGATCGAATTTGACATCCTCGAAAGATTCCTGCGTCTTACTGGAAAGAATCGAAAGGTCATCTTCTGAAAGTTCCAGTGAGTTATGGAAGTTTTCAAAGGCGCTGACCACCGCTTGAACATCCGTGCAGTCATCCAGACCTTGTTTTTCATTGAGATTATCCGCCATGTTATACCCTCTTCCATGCCGCGGGAAAATCAAGCCGCGGTATGAGATTAATTCACATGAAAATCACTGGGCGATTCAATCAAATAAATCGCCATTTCGGAATCGCTGAGAATCTTGACTTTTGCCCGAACCCTTGCGCCCGGTTCCAGGCGGTTTTTCGGAATCTTGATATAGACAAGGGGGTCCATAAGCAGAGTCGCCGCTCCGTTTTGAGTCATAATACGATACACAAAGGTCGGGCTCGGATTTTGTCTGATTCCCCCCAATTCCTGAATCGTGAAGGATATTTCCACGATATTACCTTTTTGATTCGGCGTTTTCACAGGCGTCGATGTTTGAGACGGCGTTTTCTCAGGCGTTATCGATGAAGAAGGCGAAGGCATAAGAGAGACAGATTCAGTGGGTTCTGCGGACGGAGCAGGAGAAACTTGCCCGGTTGAAAGGGGCGTTTCAACGGGAGCGTCATTGTCAGAAGGCTTAATCGCTTCACCATTCGGAGTAGGAGGAACCGGGGTATCTTCGATAGTCGGCTCTTTTGTTTTTTCAGGCGTGGGAGATGGCGTGGGCTCGATCGTGATGAGAGGTTTCACTCCCTGGTTGTTTCTTGTGAACAGAGAACTCAAATCAGGCAGTTTCTGCTGATATATGGCAATCCAGAGAAAATCTCCGAAGATGAGCAGTGTCGTGAAAAGGGATACAAAAATAAGCAGTTTTTCCCTGTGGGGTTTTATTTTTGAAATGAAAAAGGTCGAAAGGGCGGTTTGTACAAGAAACGCCAGAACCAGGGCTGATACAATTCCGCAACCCAGGATTCTGACAATCAGGTAACATACAAGCAGCAAAGGAAGGAATGTCAACGGGAAGAACAGGGGCGTACTGAGTATTTTGGGAAGCGTTTCCCAGAAAATACGAAGACGAATCCGGAATTTACGCCAGATTCTTTGATATTTCTTTTTAACGAAAGTATGCCGTTTACCGCCCGGAGGTACGGGAAAGATGGATGGATCGTATTGTACGTCAACGAGATCGGGAAGAGATTCTTCCAATTGAGCGATGTGTTGTTGAGACGCATCGGTGTTATGAAGAAAGGAGGAAACGGACATGAATCTATGAGCGGAGCAGAAGGCTTCCCGGATCGCGCCCCTGCTGGCGGCGTTTTCCGCTTCTTTCTTCATCACCAGCCCCTGTTGATAATAAGCGGAGGCTAAAAGCGCGCGGATATCATCGACGATGGGGCTTGGCAGGCGTTGTTCCGTATAGATTGGTTGAAGGATATCGATGGCGTCCCTGCTTTGGTTTTGTTCGATCAACCGGGAGGCGCTCGCCAGATCGTTTGCGATCTGCTGATTTTCCGCAGCCTGATCCACGCGCGTGAGATTGGTTTTCAGGGTTTCATTTTCCGGATCCAGATTGATCGCTTCGCGAAGCAGTTCCCTGGCATCGGTCCACAAATGCTGACTGTCTTTGATGATTGCCATCCGGTTGAGAATCCGGGACAAAAGAGTTCTGGGCGCTTCCTGATCCGGATATTTCTGTACATAATCCCTGAGAATCCGTATGACCTGTTCATATTCTTCGTTCTGCAAATACTGGATGACCTGGGAAAGAAGTTTTTTTTGCCGGGCTTTGAGGAGAAGGTCCAGTTCCTTTTTATAGTCGCTTCTGAATTTGAACGCTTCCGCCATATAGAGATAAGCTTCATTGAAATCGCCCAGCCGGAAAGAATCATGGGACAGCTTGTGAAGAAGCGTAACAAAGAGTTCTTTGGCGTCGTTATCCTGAGGATTTTCATTCAATATTTTCCCGAGGAAATCCAGGGCGTCTTTTTCCTTGTTATGATACAACAAACGGAGAGCCTGCCCCATCCCGGAGGTCGCTGTTTTCGCCAGTTCAAGATTGGTTTTGATCTGGGTGAGGTGGGGATCAAGGGACAAGGCTTCTTCCAGAAGACTCCTGGCTTCCTCCAGGCGGTTATCTTTCGATAAAAGATAAGCGCACTGGTTGTAGATGCGAGCGACCTCGGAACGGTAAGCCTCCAATTCCGACGAAAAATACTTGAGGAATTTAAGATGATGCGGCGTTGCGCGAACGGAATAACCGCAAGCCCTGCGGGCGCACTCCAGGGTGTTTTTAATGAGAATCTCTCTTAATTTCCGCTTGATGCGTTCCAGGGAATCCTCGTCAAAACGCTGGGAGTGAAAGGGGGAGAAAAGTTTCCCGGAAACTACCCTTGTCCGCATCTCCTCCCAGATGAAGGTCTCCTGGAAAATCCCCTGCCATCCCAGATAGGCTTTTTCCCAATAAGGTCTTGCCTGCTCCCAATCTCCTTTTGTTTCTTCCAACTGACAGGCTTTCAAATAACAAAAAAGAGTGCTGTTGACGATCTGCCTGGAAATGGAACCCGAGAATTCTCTTTCAATGGTTCTCCGAACGGCGATTTCATCATCACACTCCAGGAGATACAATTCCCACACGCTCTCATCAAAGTTGAAAAAGTCGTTTAAAAGTCTTCTTTCGGGATTGCTTAAAAGGATAAAGGCTTTGGAAATCTTATGATTACATTCGGGAAACTGAAGAAGGGGGAATTGGGATACAAGCCGGCAATAAACCTGGTTCAAATCTTCAAAGCTGATATTCTTGGACGCCCCCAGAATCTGGTAAGAACGCGTTTCCGGATCCGTGAGAAGAGACCATGCCGTCATGATCTCTATATAGGTCTTCGGATTGGTTTCTCTGAAATGTTCCTCGTTGTCACCGCCAAACAAGTCATTCCGCTTCTTCCATAAGTCCTGAAACTCCGTTTCCGGTTTGACGTCAAACAAACGAAGATACGTGGGAGGAATGTAAAAATGAAACGAACTCATATTAATCCATTCTCATGATATTGCCATACAACAATCAAAACTTCTCTTCACCAAGGTAATCTCCGGTTGCGGAATATAAAATGCCCTTAACGGGTCGCCCTTGCTCCAGGACGCGTTCGGATCGGTAAACAAGATATCCCTTGTTATCGTATAACTTGATTTGCGCCTCGTTTCCCAAGGTATCATAAACAGGCTCAATATGAAGCTGGAGGTCTTCGCGTTTGTCATAATATTGCGCCTGGGCAATTTTACCGGGGGAGTGGAAATAAATCTTCCAGTAAGGCGCGCCGGCTCGTCGCGACCTGTGGATTTCCGAGCTGCCTACGCATTTGCTTCCGTCAAATTCCAGATTTTTGAAATACCGCACCTTTTTGAAGGCGCTGTCAGAGGCGGTTGAGGGGGCAATCCTGGGCGATTCCTTCTGGGAGAGGAGGTCGAGCGCCGTTTTTTCTTTGGAAATGACCGTTATACCGGAGACGGGCGCCTCCTTAACTGCGTCATCGCCTGTTATCAGGAACAACTTTTCCAATTCCTCCACTGATACAACGCCTCGCAAACCCACATTGGGAAAAGCGGAAAATTCCCCGATCTGAAACCGGGCAACGCCGCTGACAAACGCAGAATCACTGTTGTAATCTCCCCCGCGGATAATTCGCGCCACGGTAGTTTCCGTGGGACCCTGAGGATTCTTGTACGGACTATTCACGTAATAATCCTTACCGTACCCATCGAAAACCCATTCAGAGACATTTCCAGCCATATCCATGACGCCATAGGGGCTGGCGCCATCAGGATAGTTGCCAACAGGAACCGGCGCCTTCAATTGATTCGGATAGGAATTGCAATGAGCCTGAACGAAATCATTACCCCAGGGATAAAGACGCCTGTCGGTTCCTCGCGCCGCCTTTTCCCATTCCGCCTCCGTTGGAAGACGTTTTCCGCTCCATAGGAGATAACCAAGGGCATCCTTATAGTTGACGCCAACCACCGGTTGTTTAGGATCGTTGAATTTCGGATCGGAATAAAAAAGAGGCGTTTTGCTCCCCGTCTTCTCTACGTACTTCATATACAATTCATTTGTAACCTCAAATTTATCAATATAATACGCATCCAGATACGCCATATGTTCGGGAACGGCATCGGATAATTTATCGGCAAGAGAAGATTCTGCCGGGATC
>JAFGFK010000413.1 GCA_016931135.1 Candidatus Sumerlaeota bacterium
ATGGTGAGTGATATCCTGGAGCCGTAGATGATGCGCGACAGCAGGTCTCTTCCCAGGGAATCGGCGCCAAGGAGGAACATCGTACCCCCGTCGCCAACGCCCAACAGATGCCTTTGAGACCTGAAAACGCCCCATAGTTTATAGGGCTGCCCCTTCACGAAAATTTTTATGGGATATATCTTTGACTTATCTTCCCGGTAGTATATGCGCAGAGTTGCAGGATGCCTGACTCCTTTCAGCCCGTAAACGAACGGGCGAAAATGGAAACCATCTTCCGCGAAGAAATGAATCCGTTGCGGCGGGGCATAAGAAAAGGCTATCTCCCTTCTCTCCAGGGCGCAGGGCGCCAAGAACTCGCACAAGAAGGCTACCAGGTAAAGGGCAATTACCACTGCCGAAGCGAGGACCGCAAGCTTGTGCCTGCGAAATTTCCACCACATCAGTTGCCATTGCGATGCGGTGTAAACTTGCGTATCCTTATTGTTTTTCATGTCCGTTTCCGCGATCATTGTCCTTCCCTGGCTCCATATCTGATCCTGGGATCGATCCACAGGAGAAGAATGTCTGAAATAAGAGTCCCTATCACCGTAAGAGCGCTCAAAAGCATCACCATGCTTCCCGCAAGATACATGTCCTGGTTCATAAGCGAGCGAAGAAGAAGAGGGCCCGTGGTCGGAAGTCCGAGAACGACGGAAACAATGGTCGAGCCGGAGACAATTCCCGGCAGCAGCCACCCGATGGTGCTCACCATCGGATTCAGAGCCACACGGACCGGATATTTGAGAAGCATTCTTATCCTGGGCACGCCTTTCGCCCGGGCGGTGATGACATATTGTTTTCTTAATTCATCCAAAAGATTTCCCCGCATGACGCGAATCATGCCTGCGGTTCCGGAAAGACCGATGACAATCACCGGAATCCAGAGATGCGCAAAGAGGTCCATGATTTTCGCCATAGACCAGGGCGCATTCTGGTAAAGCGGTGAGAAAAGTCCCCCAACGCTCGTACCGAAAACGGCGTAACCTATGTACATGAAAACAAGGGCGAGCAGGAATCCGGGAGTCGCAAGCCCTATGAATCCCAAAAAAGTGAACAGGTAATCCTGCCATGAGTATTGTTTGACCGCAGAGTATATCCCGATCGGAATGGCTATCGACCATGTAAAGAGAAGGGTGACGATGGAGATGATCGTCGTCAGCAGAATCCGTTCTCCGATGAGCTCGGTAACCGGTCTGTTCCACTCGAAGGACATGCCCATGTCGCCTTTAATGAGCCGCCCCATCCAATGCAGATATTGAACATGCGGGGGCTTGTCGAGGGAGTACCTGAGGCGAAGCGCCTCGACCTGTTCTTCTGAAACGGTTTCTCCCGTCTCGCTCAGGGCTGTGATATACGAAGTCAGATAATCGCCTGGTGGCAACTGGATGATGGCGAACGAGATCATAGAAATGAGGAGCAGGGTCGGGATCATCAATAAAAGTCTTTTTCCGATGAGTTTAAGCATTTTCACTCTTCCATAGCATAACATTCCGGGGCCGTATTGCCCGGGGTTCTGAAAATCCAGCCTGATATGGCTACCTCCGGAACATTGCGGAAATTATTCTTCACCAGGAAAGGAACCGGAACATTCCCGAGGACTCCCAATACCCACAGATGCTCTGCGTTGAGTTCGAGTATTTCATCGAACAATGCGACTTGTTTCTGAAGGTCTGACGTCTTCTCGATCTGTCTGTATAAATCCATGCATCGTTTGATTTCCAAAGGAGGCTTCTCGCCTCTCTTTCCATCCGTTGCGAACCACCGGGCGTAAGCGATCCCCTGGATCGATTCTGTATTGAATGGAAAGAACCAGCGGGGGTCCATGATGGGAAGCTGCTCATCCGATGCGCCCCACACCCCGACATCGTGCAAACAGGCGGCTTTTCTGGTATAGAAAAGTTGCCGCGCCTCCATCTTCACCTCGCTGTTAACCCCGACAGCGGTCCAATCCTGGGCAATCAATTCCTGCATTTTGTTTGAAATAAAGGTTGTGGGGGTCTCGATATACAGTTTCAACAATTTTCCATCGGGTCTCAATCGATTCCCATTTCTGTCCCTTTTGGAAAGCCCCATTTCATCGAGTAAGGCGTTCGCTTTGTCTGGATCGTATTCAATGAAAGCCTTTTCATATTTCGCGGAATAGAAAGGAGACGTGGGCGGGGGGGACATCTGCCTCGGTTCTCCCACGCCAAAGAAGCACACTTCGTTCAAATCGTTCCGGTTGATCGCATGCGAAAGAGCCTGGCGAAAACGCTTGTCGCCGATTATCTTTCTCATCACCGGGTCTTTGTGATTCATATTCAAACCGATGGAGAGACTGCCTCCGCCGGCGTTGAGCCAGTGCAACGCCCGGTATCCCCCTTTTTCTCGATTCTCCATGAAAAGCGGGTAGTTCTCGAAAGCGATATGCCGTCCTTGCATGCCCACTTCGCCGTTCATTGCCTTCAGGTTGATCGTGTCCATTTCGTATATATCAAAAGTGATTTTGTCTATGTAGGGAAGTTGGTTGCCTTCAGGATCAACCTTCCAGAAGTAGGGATTTCTTTCAAACACGCAGGGGCGTCCCGGAGGCGGAATTTTGATCAACCATGCCCACAGGCGCGGATGATCGGGATTTCTCCATTCGCCTTTATCCCAGAAAATCTGGTACCAGAAATCAAAGCCACGATCCTTTGCCGCGGCTTCGAGTTTTTCCTTTGGAACGAAATCTACATGGAACTGTTTCAGATAATGGGCAGGAAACTCCACAAACCACATGCTGAAGCCGGAAGCAAGATTGGGGAGGAAAAGTCCGTAAGGCTCCTTGAACCTGAAACGGACAGTGTAATCATCCACTTTTTCGATTATGCCCAGTTCGCCTCCGCGAATGAGTTCCCTCGGAGGTACGGGAGTCAGTTCTTTATTCTTGATAATGTGCTCGTACCAGAAAAGGATGTCGTCAACGGTATAAGGTTCGCCATCCGACCAGCGAATCCCTCTTCGGAGAAAGAAGGTGAATGTTTTTGCGTCATCCTCCACAAGCCATCGAACCGCGAGATTGGGCAGGATGTTCTGCCCCATGTCGTCCCAACGGACAAAACCCTCGTAGGCGATCCTGTACTGATATAAGCCGATATCCGGCGAGCTGGTAGCGAGTCTTGCCCATGATCCGCCATAGGGCCCGATCTGTTGGGGAGGAACAATCACCAGGGGATTTTCCGGAAGCCTTTCCTTCACAGGGGGAATCTTCCCCGATTGAGAGAGAACGCGCAGGGAAGGCGCCTCCTGGAAAGTCCGCGCCCCCTCCCATTCTCCAACCTTATGAACCTTTCCTGATTCCGATCCATGCCGTTTCGGAGCAGGGATTTTTTCCATCCCGGCAAAGTCGATCCTGCCTGCGCCCGAAAGAAACCAGGTTATACGCGCCATGAACGCCACGGCAAGAAACAATCCCGCAAGAACGCACGCCAGCGTTATGATCGGTTTCAAAGATGTAATGTCATATTTCTTCATAATCGAGTTTCAGCGACATCAGGAAAATAGATAAGAAAGACGTCATATCTCACTTAGTGAAAACCTGTCTATGTAACCGTCTCGATAAAGTCAAGATGTGATCCTGTTTTTCCTGATTTGCGGGCGCATCTTGACGCCGTTATCAAAACATCCTGAAATCGGGGGTCAAACCCTATAAAAATCCAAATTGTTCCATATAAAAATATACATATTGCCAACAAAATTTCCTGGAAAAGTCTAAACTTATACTCGGGCATTGGATTTTTATAGAGTATGACCCCATAAGGCTTATCCCGCATTCCTCGTAACGGCGTCAAGATGCGCCCCTGATTCGCCGTCTCTGATAAAGTCTTTCCGTAAAGCCGCCTTCTTTTTCAAAAGAATCCCCCTGGGATTGAATCTGGCGCTCCAGAAGGCTGCAAGTCACAATGATAAGCGTTACAGCGGCATTCGCGGTGATTCCCGGGTAACTGGGGTTCCTGGAAGGAGTGGACGGGATGGACATTTTGGACCGCGCCGCGCGTTCCTTCTGGTATTCTTCCCTGATCCATAACGCCACGTCATCGACGGTTTTGCAGCGCCGCTGGATCAGTTCCGTGCGACGCGGATCGGTTTTCTCCCATAACTCGAGTCTCCGGTGTCTGAGATAATCCTGATAATCGAGTTTCAATTCCTCGAGGCTCGAGCGGGCTACGCTTGTCAGTTTGATCTCCGTCTTTTTTGACGTGCCGGACGCCTGGCTGCCTTCCGCAATGTTCTGCGGCCCTGAACGCGCAGCCTGGACCATCTGATCATAAGTGCGGCTTCTCTTGTCGATATAGCGTTCGCAGAACCGCACAGTTATATCATATATAAGCTGAGCGAGCTGAAAGGTTTTCAGTTTCCGGTATCCACCATGCCTGGGGATCAGCGGCTCCTGCGTATCACCCCGCCATCCATTTTCGTCCTTATAATCCATCGGAATTCACCCTTCCAATTCATTTCGTCCATCGAGTCCACGCCGTCCATCACGTCCATTCATTCATCCTCCGCTATGAGGGCGGCGCCCAGGGCGATGACCAACTGGGGATTTTCCGGGCGATCCACGCGACATCCGACGCCTTTTTCCAAAAGATGTTGCAGGCAATCATTCCTTGCCCCTCCTCCTACAAAAATAATCCCGTCTTCTACCGGAAATCGCCCCATCATGGACATCAAACGATTCGTGATCGCAACATGCAAACCCAGGGCGATTTGTTCCTTTGGTCTTCCGGATGTGATGAGCGAAATCACTTCGGATTCGGCGAATACCGTGCACATACTGCTGATGGGGACAGGCTCATTCGCCTGGAGCGCTATCCGGATGAATTCAGGCAAAGGCATTTCAAATGTCTGCGCCATCACCTCGAGAAATTTCCCCGTTCCTGCGGCGCAGCGGTCATTCAACTCAAAATCGAGAACCCTCCCCTTTTCATCGAGAAGCGCCAGTTTGCAATCCTGCCCCCCCACATCCAGAACCGTGCGGCATCCGGGGAAGTAATGGTAAGCGCCGCGGGCGCAGGCGCGGATTTCCGTTACATGGGCTGCCCCGAAATTCTCCCGGATCAGATGGCGCCCATATCCGGTTGCCACCATCCTTTCAGGGGAAAGGCGATTCAATATCTCCCCCACGCGTGGCAAAGGATCGCGTCCCGTATCGAAGATTTCCGTAAATGCCGCATTTCCATCCAGAATCTGAACGATCTTTGTCGTGCGCGATCCCAAATCTATCCCAACAACGTTAGACATGAGATTTTCGTTTCTCCTTTTATCCGATTGCGAACCGGATCATCTCAAGCGTCCTTGATTGACGCGAGAATAAGTTACAATAAGTTAGAGTCTGACC
>JAFGFK010000045.1 GCA_016931135.1 Candidatus Sumerlaeota bacterium
AACATGAAACATTTATCCGAAAAGTTCAAACGCGTCCAAACCCTGATAGCGAATAAAAAAGAAGCGGGGATAAAAGACATTTACGAGATGAAACATGCGCAACTGATTCTGGAATTCATTCACACAGTCGTAAAACGGCATAAACTGATATCGAAAAAGGAAATCCCGTTACTTCCGGAATCCTCCCGGAGAGCGGTGGATGATTCCTTTATGAAAACAGCGGATAATCTATATAACGGGCTTATTTTAACTCTCGAGAAATATACTGAATCAGTACATAAGGATTAGAAAATTATCTTAGATTTTCTTTTGATACTTAATTCCCGGAATATTCTCAAAATCCTTATCCTGAGTATATAGAGTAGCTTTATAAATTCGAGATGTAGCGAGAATAATGCTGTCCGCCATCGGGAGTTTCATGTCATGTGAGAATATTGCTGCCTGGATTGCAATACGTTCATCCATTTCAATCACCGTTCCCTGATGCATGATCGCAATTGCCTCAACTGCAGATTCTTTTCCTGTATAAGTTAACATGTATTTATAAACTTCATAAAGACAAATAACTGGTACAATCAGATTAGGCGTATCCTGGATTGGAGATGTGAAGAAATCGGCGCCGGGTTTGTCCCAGAAATATTCTATCCAGCCGCAGGAATCAACAACGTTCATATCCGATCATCCTTTTCGCGAATAAAAGGTGGGGATTCGATATTTTTCACAAATCCGCGCATCATGCGGATATTCCTGAATGGAACGTATTCAATGCAATCGCCAATGGAAACCGCCATTAGTTTTTGTCCGGGTTTGATCCCAAGGGACTTTCGCATGCTGCTTGGGATAACAACCTGATATTTCGGAGAAACGGTTACAATTTTCATACATTTTGCCTTATCTATTAAATTAATACGTATACTTAAAATATATTGTAACAAGAGCGGGACAATCAAGGAAAAATTATTGAATAAATCAAGATCCGCGCATCAAGAGCCGCTGATTTTCCTTATAAACTGCGAAACCTCTTCCATAAATCTTCCCTTTTTTACCAGGGAGGCTTTCAATCCCATCGTAGCAAGGGGCTTTTTTCCACACTCCTGTTCCATGTGATTGAAGGTGTTTGTAATTCCGGTGCCTCCGGTTGTGCAGAAAAAGGCGATATTTCTGAATTTATCCCTGTATTGACGCAGGCAGGTTCTCATGGCGCAGGACATGGTTGACGCCCATACAGGGGTTCCGAGGATGACCAGATCGTAATCAGAGGGATTTTTCTGAATCTGTTTAATTTCGGTGAGTTTTTTCATCACGCTGTCTTTTCCTGATACAATAAAACCAAGGGGTCCTTTTCGATTCTTCAGATCGATAATTTCCTCCAGATCGCATTTCATCTTTTCCTGAATAGTTTCCGCGACTTTGCGCGTGATTCCTGTTCTGGAATAATAAAGGATAAGCGTTTTCATTTTTTTATCACCTCGTTTTGAAGATATAAACGCACAAGATCGAACAGTTCCGCCGCCCCCTGTTTGATGATATTGAATACAGGAACGGAAAGGCATCTTGTGAATTCATGAAGAAGTTTTTCTTCCTCCACATAAGCCGGATCGAAAAAGCCGCGCCGTTTTGCCGGTTTGGGATAGAAGGGATTGATCGTAACGGCAAGGATCGGAAGGGGCTTATGGTAAGCGGCGATAGCGCCGCAATCCTGGATCTTATCAAGTATTTCCTTCACTTCAAGGGGATTTCCCCCGGCAAGAAGAACAGCCGGGGAGGAAAAATAAAAAACAACGCCATTCAGGAAAGCGCCATGACTCTCGAGAAGGCTGTTCAAACAGGAAGCGGAAACCGCGCCTGGAATCGCGATGCGTGAAATCCCGGGCTTCAGCAATTCCCTGAGAGAAAAGACATCCTCACTACCGAGGAGGGATGAAAAATGGCAGTATAGCGCCCGATTGTTTCCATCATAAACGGTCACTCTTTCCGGCATTTCAGGAAGTTGTGATATCCGGGGAAAACTGTCGAGGCTGAAGACATCCTGTATCGCCTTCATTTCATCGGCAAGAAGGCGTATATCATTGGTACGCGCCGCGCCTGTTGCGAAAATGACGGCATCCGCAGCGGACATGGGAACCATGCGCCCCAGTGCGCCATCGATCAGGATAAGGGGGGAGTATTTATCCATAAGCAACAACACTCGATCCAAAGCATGCGCGTTATTGGGACCCACGAGCAGGATTCTTCCGGAGGATGAAATCCTGACCAGTTCCACTATTCCGAGGGAGGCGTCTTCCTCTGAATCTTCCAGGAGTTCACTTTTTGCGGTTGCGCGGAAGACGCATTCTTTTGCCGTACCGATGATAAATCCTGGAGACACGTCCACCCGGGGCTTGGGAAGGAAAGTGAGGTTATCGATCGCCTCGCCGTCGTATCCAATGCCTGTGATGGCGGGATGCAGACCGTTTTTTCCGGCCTCACTCAAAAGGGCGACAAGGGTGGTGGTTTTGCCGGTGTTTTTTGCGGTTCCGACAACTCCTATCCTGAGGCTCCGCCCTTTATGCGATGAAATATTCTCAATCATAAAATATGACGCGTCTCCAATATTATCCTTAAAAAACCATCGAGAAATCTGTCGCACAAAATTTCGGATTAATCAAGTTTTCTTTCTGTTTCCAGAAGCAGAAAATACCCATCCTTTTGATTGACAATGAAACGGTGGGATGGAGATAAACAAAATCAAATAATCAGAGCCTGATTTGATATTGAATCTTTCTTCTTATAATATAAGAGAGCGTTTTTGATGCGTTTCAAGGAGCCAATCATTCTTTCAAGAAAACAGAGCGGATTCTTATATCTTGCGCTCACCCTGATCTTCAGCATTGCGGGATTCCTCCTTGTTCGATCCGCAAGAGGAGTGGCGGCAACCGGATGGATGAGAATCTATCTTCCCCAGGATATCGCCAATTTTCGCGAGTTGTGTTCCTATGTGAGAAATCTGAGGGCGCCGATCCCTGTCGTCATTTCCATTCTTGAAATTATCAATCATCAGATTTGCGGAAATACGGATTTGACCACTCAATCGTTATACCGGATAAGCCTGGTTGCGTGTTATATTCTTTCGCTGAATGCGTTTTTCTCCCCCAACCTGAAAATCATCGCAAGCTTCATGTTTTCCGTAGTTTTTTTGTGGAGCGCGGTCATCATTCATAAGTTAAATCCCCAGACTTATGACATATTCTTTCCGATGTTTCTGCTCCTTTATATTTTTCTGATGAACCGGTACAAGACCAGCGCTTCTTCCGGGAAAGGAAGGAATTTATATCTGATCGGCGCCGGATTTTTTCTCTCCATGGCGGAATTGTCGCGTCCGTTTGTTTTCTTTATGTTGCCGCTGTTTATCTTGAACGCCTTCTTCCTGTTAAAATCCAAACTCAAATCTTTTTCACTTTTTCTGATTCCTGTTTTTCTCTTCTCCGGAGTATGGCATTTTCATCTGTTCATGAAATATCGCCAAATCACCTGGTCCAATCACACGGGATTCAATCTCAGCAAGGCGTGGGATATGGTCGAGCCTCCCCCCCTTGTAAAAGAGGTTCATGACGCCCCCCTCAAACCGCATCGCTGGAGAAATCTGAATACGCCCGAGCATTACGAAAACAGCAGACGTCTCCAGAAGACGATCTTGAAATATATAGCAACTCATCCCCTGGAAAGCGTTGTTCATATAGCGAGACAAATCCTCTATTTTCTGACTCCGCAGATACGCATCGGAAAATTCCATCCCAGACATCAGATTTTAAGGGTATATAGACCTTTGGCGTGGATATCTTTTATCTGGATTTTACTGAATTTATACCTTCTGTTCCGTGGATTCATACGATATGGTTTCAAAACGCTGGCGTCCACTGAAAATACATTGATCCTCGCCATTGTTTTATCTACCGGGTTTCTTGCCATAGGGGAAACAGGGGAACAGGCGCGAATGATTCTATCTCTTCTTCCCCTTTTAGCCGTTTTTCCCGAGTATCGGCCTCCGGATTATCCAACCAGTCAAAATGGAAATAATGAGATAGATTCCGATTAAATACAAGACGCCTGCCATCCGTTTTATCCATTGGAAAATTGAAATGCGCCCCCCTTGTGAATATGTTTAAAAAAAAAGTTGACAGTATCGCCCCTTCATTTCAGTTTACCTCTGGATTTTACCTGAATCAGGTGATAACAAACACCGAAAATAAATCGTCCTATATATCAAACGGAGGTAAGGAAATATGGCTATCAAGGTAGGAATCAATGGATTCGGAAGAATCGGGAGGCTTGTATTTCGGGCTGCCCAGAAGAATCCCAATATCGAGATTGTGGCAATCAATGATCTGTTCGCCCCCAATGTTCTTGCCCAGCTTCTGAAATACGACAGCGTGCATGGAAAATTCGAGGGAACGGTAGAATCTAAGGAATCATCCATCGTAATAAACGGCAAGGAGATCAAGATCACGGCGGAAAAAGATCCGGCAGCGCTTCCCTGGAAGGCTCTGGGAGTGGATGTCGTCATCGAATCCACCGGCAGGTTCACGAAGAAACCCGATGCCCAGAAGCACATCGAAGCAGGCGCAAAGAAGGTCATCATTTCCGCCCCTGCCACGGATCCGGATGTCACCATCGTTCTGGGCGTCAATGAAAACGTATATGACAAGGCAAAACACAATATTATTTCCAACGCCTCCTGCACGACAAACTGCCTGGCTCCGGCAGTGAAGGTCGTAAAGGATAAATTCGGGATCAAGCGCGGTCTCATGACCACGATCCACTCTTACACCAACGATCAGGTGATCCTGGATATCGGGCATAAAAAAGACATGCGTCGCGCCCGCGCCGCAGCCCTTTCCATGATCCCCACTACTACCGGCGCCGCCAAGGCGATTGGTCTCGTCATCCCCGAGCTGAAGGGAAAACTGGACGGATTCTCCATGCGCGTGCCAACGCCGAATGTCTCGGTTGTGGACCTTGTATGCGAAACAGAAAAACCGGTTTCCAAACCTGACCTGATCGCAGCGCTCAAGGAAGCGGCAAACGGCAAAATGAAGGGAATCCTCGCCGTAAGCGAAGAACCGCTTGTTTCCAGCGATTTCAATCACTCGGAAGTGTCCTCCATCATCGATGCGGAATATACTAACGTGATGGACAATACCATGGTGAAGGTGATTGCCTGGTATGACAACGAGTGGGCGTATTCCTGCAGGATTGTCGATCTTGTGGCTTATATCATGAAATAAGAGAGGAAGGTACAATGTCTCGTATTCCACTGATAGCGGGAAACTGGAAGATGTATAAATTGTCAGGGGAGGCAACGGATCTGGTGAAAGCCCTGATCCCCGCTGCGAACAGCGTGGATTATTGTGAAGTGGCGGTTTGCCCCCCCTTTACCGCCCTAAGCGTGATATCGAACCTGGTCAAGGGGACGAAGATTTCCCTGGGCGCGCAGAATTGCTATCCTGAGAAGGAAGGCGCCTTTACAGGCGAGATTTCCCCAGCCATGCTGAAGGATATTGGTTGTAAATATACCATCGTGGGACATTCCGAAAGACGGAAATATTTCGCGGAAACGGACGCATTCATCAACCAGAAACTCTTCAAGTTGTATGAATACAATCTCCTCCCCATATTATGCGTGGGAGAAACGCTCGAGGAGCGGGAAGCCGGGAAGATGAAAGAGGTTGTGGGAAGCCAGATCAAAAAGGGGCTTGCCAATGTCCCCGAGGAAAAGATGCAAACTACAGTGATCGCCTATGAACCGGTCTGGGCAATCGGCACAGGGAAAAACGCCACGCCGGAACAGGCGCAAGAGATGCATCTGTTCATACGCGCCCTGCTGGGTGAAATCTATAACGCCACGCTGGCGGAATCCATCCGCATCCAGTACGGTGGCAGCGTCAAACCTTCGAACGTCAAGGAACTGATGTCCCAGAAAGATATTGACGGGGCGCTTGTAGGGGGAGCTTCGTTAAAATCCGATCAATTCATTCCCATCATCAAATTCAGGGATTGAATTTATCGAGGAGAAATAAAAAAGACGAGGTGAGCGAAATGAAGAGAATCGGCGTTATCACGGGGGGCGGAGATTGCCCCGGATTGAATGCTGTTCTTCGCGGCATTGTGCTGAAGGCGGCGATGCAGGGTATTGAAGTATTGGGTTTTCGTCGCGGTTTCCAGGGGCTCATAGATCACGGGGAATATATCAACCTGGAATATGACGATCTTGAGGATCTCATGATCACAGGCAGCACGGCACTGCGCACCTCGCGAACCAATCCCTTTGCCCACAAGGGCGGTCCGCAGCAGATCGTTTACAATCTCAAACGAAACGGTTGCGAGGCGCTGATCGTGATTGGGGGATACAACATCCTTTCCACCACGCATCAGTTGGCGGAAAAATATGGGCTGAAAGCGGTCTGCGTGCCGAAATCAGCGCAGAATGGGGTTCCGGAAACCGACTTTTGTTTCGGTTTTCTTTCAGCCGTGAATTACGCCACCGAAGCCATCGACCGCCTCCATGTCACGGCGAGCTCCTACAACCGGTGTCTTGTGATAGAGACAACAGGGCAGGAGGTTGGGTGGGTCGCCCTTTATTCGGGTCTTGGCGGAGGGGTGCATGAGATTCTTATTCCCGAATTTCCTTATAATGTCACCGATGTCTGCAACCTGGTAAACAAACGGAAGAAGGAAGGCAAGGAATACACTCTGATCGCCATGGCGGAAGGGGCAAGGCCCAAGAACTCGGGGAAATTCAAAGCCAAAACCATCATCAAGGATGAATACGGAAACGATCTGATTTCCGGCGCATCGGAATGGCTTGCCAATCAGATACGCAAAAAGACCGGGGTTGACACCCGGAGCGTGGTTTTAAGCGCCATACTCCGGAGCGGTTCCCCCACGAATTATGACCGGATACTGGGACTGCGATTTGGCGAAAAAGCCATGGCCTCCGCCATAGAAGGCAAGTTTGGAACCATGGTCAGTTTGAAGGGTACGGAAATTGTTTCCATTCCCCTGAAACAAGCCGCGGGCAAGATCAGAACGGTTCCGGCGTCTCTCTACAAGGAATCCCGATTTTTCCTGATATAATTTCTATGGAAGTCAAAATCAAAAATACGGTCATCCGCCTGGTTCTGGGCGATATTACGGAACAGGATACGGACGCCATTGTCAACGCTGCGAACGCTGCCTTGCAGCTGGGAGGCGGGGTAGCCGGCGCCATTCGCAGAAAAGGGGGTCCGTCCATTCAGGAGGAGTGCGACCGGATCGGGGGAACGCATGTCGGAGGGGCTGTCATCACCACCGGTGGAAACCTGAAGGCGAAATATGTCATTCATGCGGTTGGACCTCGAATGGGGGAAGGGGATGAAGATCGCAAGCTCGCCGACGCCACGATAAACAGCCTTAAACTGGCTGATGAGAACAATCTAACTTCCATAACCTTTCCTGCAATAAGTACAGGAATTTTCGGATACCCCTTGGAGCGATGCGCCGCGCTTATGCTCCGGAGCGCCAGGGAATATTGCGAACGAAATACCCGCCTGAAGCTGATTGTATTCTGTTTATACGATCAAAGCGCCTATAACGAGTTTGAAAAAGTCCTTCAAAATTAACAAGGATATACATCGGTTCTCCCATGGAACAAGTTTCTGAAAAAAATTAAAAAAAATACTTGCAATACTTTCAAATAGTAATTAAAAATAACCGCTTTATATTTAAATATGTAACAGGGTGTGCACGGAATTTGTCAGCATCCATTCATATCGAATCAGGAGGGTTAAAGAAATGTTCCCCATGAAAAAAGTTGTTTACCTATGGTTGCTTTTATCTGTTGTCACGCTGCCAGGCATCCGCACCGCATATTCACAGGAGATGGACCTTCCGGATCTTGTCATATCAAGCATTAGTTATTCACCCCCGCTTCCCCATCCCAACGATTGGGTGACTTTCACGGTTGAGGTGATGAACATCGGAACCGCCGCAACCGTAGCGACTACAGCCCGGGTTACGATCGATGGCGGGGACGCCACCACGCATAATATCCCAGCGCTGGCGCCGGGTGAAACATACCAGTTTCAGAGAACCGACAAAGTTGTCGCCTTCGGGAAACATACTATTACGGCAGTTGCAGACTGGAACGACGATGTGGAAGAATCCAACGAAGACAACAATGAAAAAACGGTTTTTGTTTATGTCGCCAAGCAAAACACTTATGATCTGACTTTGGAAACGCTCACCCATTCCCCTGAAAATCCCACAAATTATGACATGATCACCATCACGGCGATTGTGCGAAGCGTGGGTCCTCTTACTCCCACGACAACCACCCTGGAGATCAAGATCAATGATGAGGCAACGCCTGCATACTATACGGTTCCTCCCCTTTCACCCATGGAAATCTTCCAGGGGGAGAGACAAGTCAAACTAAATGCGGGAAGCTATACGGTTCAGGCTACAGCAGATTTCGGTAATATCGTTACGGAAGCCTATGAGGATAATAACACAGCGACAGACTCGTTCGAGATCATGCAGGCTTACCTTCCCGATCTTGTTTTGGAAAGTCTTTCCCATGCCCCGATGAATCCCTATTCAATAGACGCCATCACGCTTACAGCCTTTGTGCGGAATATTGGAAATACCGAGGCAACGACGTCCACCCTGGAGATCAAGGTGGGCGATGAACCTGCGCCGGCTTTGTTCACCATTCCTACTTTGGCTATCGATGAAGGGACAACCATCCAACGCCAGGTTGTATTGAGCGAGGCGGGTTCTTACCT
>JAFGFK010000414.1 GCA_016931135.1 Candidatus Sumerlaeota bacterium
CAGCCTTATCGCGGGAGCCGATCGCTTTTTTCACCTTAGATTCCAGATCGTTCCGGGCGTTTTCAAGCGATCGAACCGCATCCTGCTTCCTATATCGTAAGAAACTTGCATCGTCCATCTCCACTGTAAGAACCAGCTTGGGCTTTGTGGAGGCGTCCTCGAACGTCTCCGAACTCCGGAATGTCGCATATTGCCCTTTCTCCTTGAAAACCCGCGGAGAAATTATCAACCCGGGATTGAGTTTCTTCCCAAGCCAGCTCTGAACCACATCCTTCTGCAAATGGAACTCCACCCAGCCTCCATGAGCTTTGGGAATCAACATCGAACCAATTGGAGAAGTGAGGTAATCCGTTCCTTTCAGCGATAATCCGGGCGCGCCTGCCCAGTGCTGCGAATCATACGACAGCCAGTTCCAGCAACTCGTTCCCTTCACGGGAATGCGCGTTCCATCGTTATTTCCTTCTGTCCAATCGGCGTTCTCCGGAGAAACAAGATGAACATCGAATATCAAATCCTGGTTCGGAAATTCTCCGGAAACATCGTAGAGGCAAAGAGTGGCATCAAGCGCCCTAGCTTCCATGGGAACATGAGAAAGGTCGAATCGAATCAGCGCAACAAGACGTTCCCCCCATTTGTTACGCCCTGTCGCAATGGTGGGGAAGTTCCCGAAGTTTACGTTCATGACGGATTCAGGCGCATACAGGAAAGTGTCCTGCGCCGTCTCATCCCCATCGAAACCTCTCTGGAAAACGAGCGTCCTTGTTTCCGCATCGCTGTTAAAAGATATTCCCAGAATAAGCGCGCACGCCGTTAATACTAACCATCTCGACATGATTCAACTCCTTTCAATACAGCGCCTTTATCTCAACCTTCTCATGAGGTGATTTTAGAATAATCGTATCGCCTGAAAACTCTTTCGGAACATCGGGAATGACGATTACTTCTTTGATAAACGTCTCTTCCGGATGACGCAAATGGATATGAATCGCCTCAGGCTTTTGTCGCTTCGGAGGTTCCAACCGAACATCGATTGAATTTTGATCCGACACGACAATCCTATAACTGACTTCTCCGAAATGAGTCGGGGCGGAACGAACTTCCACCGACTTCCCTTTCTCCAGCCAATGCCTTGGAACAGCTTGAGCCAGAATCAGTTTATTTCCATCTTCCCTCACTAACATATTTCTCAGGATTCTCAATTGTTGCGTGTTTGAATACAGATGCGGCAGGGTATGCTCGTTGGAACCGGTTCGTATCTGCGTAACCTCAACGGCTGAATATGTCTCCCGCGACATGCCATAAGCCATCGAAGCGTATAAACCCAGTATGACTTTCTCCGCTTCTCCTCTCTCCATGCAGTTCATCCAATAACCATACGTATAGGCGTGGTCGATTCCGCCTTTGAACGTGCAGACGCCGAGAAGAAGACCGCCTCGCGTCTCTATCAGGTTCCGAATCAGGAAGGCGTATCTCGAATCAGGAGGAAGGAATCCCGTCTCCAGAACAATGCCTCCAACCAGGGTATAGTAATCCCTTGCCGTATATCCCACGACTTTCAGCAGCTCGGCGGTTTCAGGAAACAACGGAAGCATCTCCGATCCATCACGCTCTATGACAGTTTTTGACATGGATCGCAAAATCGCTTCCCGATACTGAAGGCTCTCCTTCTTTACGGCTTTCGCCTTCTCTTCCATTCCCGCAGAATGCAGAATCCTGCCCGCTGCTTCAAGACCCATACAGAGAAACGCGTCGGAAAGGTAACTATACGTGGGCTGGATGTAATCGCAATAAGGGCGATACTTGATCAGCCCGTAGATTGGCGATTCCTTCTTTTGATTCATCATGGACTCGCGTCGTTTCCGAATAATCCAGTCGCTCATGCGTATTACATCCGGGGCGATGCGTTCCAGCCATGCCTGATCCCTTGCGTAGCGGTAATGTTCATCCATGGCGACCAGTAAAGCGGGCATGTCAATAAGCCCGCTGTTTACTTCGAAAAGTCCGTCTTCCGAAATGAATGTGGCGAGCGAATCGAGGTATTTTTGAGCCTCCTCCGAAAAGCCATACATATCCAATGCGATGCAATAAACCGCTGCGGAGTATCCGTAAATCACATCGTAGAATCCGGCGTTCCCATCGTGAGGCTCGAAGACGCCGTTCCTCTTGTCAACATCCAGGAAGTTATAAGCGAGCCAGGCGCGATATGCGTCATTGACGCGCTTCTCGGGAACAACGAACCTGGTTCCGGTTTGGAGAATCTTTTCCCAGAATTCGACCGTCTGCCTGAGCGCCAGGTCATATTCTTCTTTTTGTATCTTTTGCGTTTTTGCGCCCTTCATGAAAGGCGTCTTGAAGAAGCGCCTGACGTCTTTCTTTCCGTCTATCTGAAGGTTTTCTTCCCATACGGCGCCCACGCCTTCCTTTTCGCGATGCCGCAACGCAGCGGCGATCCTTACCGGCGTCTCGCCGCGATTCACAAACTCGAACCCGATGTACACAAATAATTCCTCATCAGGGCTCATGCCTTTCGACCATCCAAAGTATGTTTGACGAACGGATGTATTCCCCTTTTCATACTCTGCAATAACCACAGGCAATTGGTCATTGACAAGTTTCTTGCAACAGGGAGAATCCCGCAATGAGGCGCTTACCGTTTGATCCGCAAATTCAAGGAAGAGCACGCCTTCACTCTGATCCAGTGTGCCGTCGGTTTTGAGAGAACCATCCGGCAAAAC
Organism: Candidatus Sumerlaeota bacterium; assembly: GCA_016931135.1. Lineage (GTDB taxonomy): Bacteria > Sumerlaeota > Sumerlaeia > MWCT01 > MWCT01 > JAFGFK01. The sequence continues at coordinate 2,736 of JAFGFK010000414.1, forward strand.
GGCGAATTCGTCCCGATGTTCCTTCACGCCAATCGCCTCTTTCGGGAATTTCATACCCGGGAAATACCTGCTGATGGATTCATATACCGGATCGCCCGGGGCTGCGATCTCTTTCTCGCCCAGAATATCGAATCCCAGAAGTTCACGTTTTTGCTCATCGGAAAATGTCAGGCTGTTGGGATCGAGCCGGTTCACCCTGATATTCCGAATCATCGACTGGGCGCGCCTCCCCTTATCCGCGTAATCATTATCCATGTTTTCCGCTGGATAACGAGGCTCTATTTTATCCTGTCCATACCCTTTGCCCGCAATGAGCAATGAAGGGGGGTTCTTGAAACTCTTTGGGCGAAGCGTCACGCCTTCCTCTTTCCAATTCTCTCCATCGGAGATGGAACAGTAATGGAGCGACTCTTCCCCGAGCGCGATGGATATGCGCTTCCAGTTATTATCCGTAATGGAGGAGGAGAAACGATGTTCACTTGGGATTCCCTCTACCATCTGTGCGCAGTAGCTGGTTCCGCCTCGTTCGAGCAGGATGCTGAATTGAGTCCAGTTGTTCACATCCCAATAGAGGATGATCGAGGTCGCCCAGCTGACGCCGAATCCCGGCTTGATCTCACATGATACCCTCACGGAGTCACATCCGAGAGGTCTTTCGATATGGGCGTAAGTATTTTCCCAGGCATCGATAACAAGCGCCCCATCGCGTACTTCGATCGAATTGCCTTCTGAAAGGTCAACAATCCATCCTCCGGCGGCTAAATCAGGCGAACTGAAATTTTCAGTGAAAGGGAGTTCCATTTCCCTGTCGCCAGCAAAGGAAATAAATGAAATGGAGATGAGAATCAAGGTCATTACAGCGTTTTTAAACGAATCGGACTTCATGATATAAATCCTTTCTTTCCCGTACTGAATTTCGTTCAAATATCCTTTATCAACGATTCGGTTTGACGGGCTCTTTTTTATAAACAATAATCGCAGATCCCGGTTTTTCATCGATTACAATGCGAAGTCCCTGATTCATCAGAGCGGCGCCTGATATTATTTCGCCATCGCCATCTTGATCAAGATTGCGCGCTCGATATGAGGCGTCAGGATCAATGCCGTATAATCTGAACTGGCAGCCGAATGAGGCGCTTTCCCTGCGACGGAATGCCTGGATCACGCCGGCATCTGTGTCCTGCCGATGAAACTGCCATGCCATCCAGACATCTTCTTTGAGACTGTAACGGGTAAGAGGATAATAATCTCCCCGCAGGGTAAACATCGACGTTATGCGCCAATCGGAAATCAGCTTTCTGAATAGATTATAATCAAGGTCTCTATTGCGCATATCCCACACGGAAATGAAGTGCGTTCCGGACATCGCAGAGCGAAGATCGTACTTGCCCGTTTGACTCGAACCTGTGCCGTGATAGGGCAGCCAGAACGAAAGCCCATAGGTATGCCCCTGGTTCCCCGCGGCGTGATGCAGGAAATCGCTCCTCAGGAAAGGAAGGGAACGACGCATGGTCTCCATGTCGTTTCGATGCCCTCCCGAGGCGCAGGAATCAATGAGCATTCCGGGATGACGGCGCAGGAGTTCATCCCAGTAAGAAAGATAGCCGGTAATGTAATGATTTTCCGTAATCCCCTTGCGATCCTCCGAATCCGCAGCGCGCCAGAAAGACAGCGGATCGATGTTGTAATCCTGCCTGTAAAGATCGATGGCTTCTTCCACGAGAATTTTGTCGATATGGTTCACCAGCCAGTTCCATGCCTCGGGATTCCCCAGGTTCAAGATCGTTCCCTGGAGCAGCCACTCCGGGTGAGTTTCCGAGAGCCATGTTCCGGGCGTCACCCGCTCCGGCTCGAACCATACAAGGGATTTCACTCCCTTAGCGTGCGCATGGTCGCAAATAGCGCGCAGCCCGTTCGGAAAACGCGTCTTGTCCACTTCCCAGGTTCCGGTATTAGGCCAACCTGTTTTGTTGACATACCATCCGGCGTCCATCCACCAGTAGTCGATCTTCAATCCTTCCTCGAGGTAACGATCGATGAACATCTTCTGATTCTCTTCGCTGGCGTCGATCATCTCGCGATACTGATGGGAGCTGCACGCCGGGTTGAGAGGCTCGATGGGTTTTCCGCCGGGTTTGGGCATTCCCCATTCCCGCATCCAGCGCCGCCAGATATTTTGAGACCTGATATAATCCCCCTGCCAGAATTGCAGGAGCATCAGAGGCGCGCGTATCTCCTCGCCCGGATGGAGTTTGAGATGAGTCAGTTCCTGCCCCGCGCGTACCGCCAAACCGTTGCCGCCATCCCGCTGAAATTCCGCAGCCCACTGGCCTGGCCAACCAACCACGATGATGACCCCGCCTCCCGGTTTCTCCAGGTTGAAGTAAGGAAAAACATGACCGCATGGTCTTCCTCCCGGAGGCGCGAAACGATGCCGGGCATCGGGTAAGAGAACAGTTGAAAGCGGCTCGAAATCATCCGCCCGAACAAAAGTTCCCTTGTTGTGATGCAGGATGAATTCGTTATTTCCGCAGCGTTCGAAACGAACATCAAGAGATCGAATATCCGATAAAATCGGCGTATCTTTTTGTCCGTTGTTCTTGAAATAGAGCGTCCATTCAATTGCCGGGAAGTCTTTATACTCCACAGCCTCGCAGCGTATTTCCAAAAGGGTTTTCGGATCATTCCATACGAGTATTCGTTTCATGCGTTTCCCGTTTATTTCTTCCGATTCCCGCTTCATTTCCCAACGATTCAAAAGTTCTAATGAAGGTTTGCCATTATATACGAAAGAGAAAAAGGGCGCAGTATCAGGAGGCTCTTCCTGTTCATCAACGAGCGGCATATCCCCGAGCCAGATTTCCCTTCCATCTTCCAAAATGACTTTTGCATCCGCCCAGTCAGCCTGATCGCAGGCGATGCCATCACCCGCATCCGATACGTTCAGGAAAAAATCTCTTACTCCCGAAAGTTCCACGCTTAGGGGGATTCCATCCTCTCCCCCATGCATGATGGGAGACTTGAAAACTTCCTGATTTTCTACATTTACTGAAAAGATGACGCTGCCTCTGCC
>JAFGFK010000415.1 GCA_016931135.1 Candidatus Sumerlaeota bacterium
AAGGATGCGTTCCTCGAGAGCCTCTAAAAACGATCCAGGCATTTAAAGTTTCTCCTCATCATGTTTTTTATATATTTCTATATTTCGAATTAGAACGGCGAGGTCAATATAAATATGGAACGACCTCAACGGGAGAGCGCGCGTCAATTTTCTTGGCGGGTGGTTGGATCTATGAATGAAGATTCCGTATCACCCCATCAACCCAACCCTAAAAGAACGCCTCCCTGATATACCATAAACGAAATCACCCACGCCACCGAAATGGTGTAAAAGAAAGTAAAAGCTGGCCATCGCCAGCTGTTGGTTTCTTTCCTGATCACGGCAAGGGTGGCAAGGCAGGGCAGATAGAGAAGACAGAATATCATTACCGAATAAGCCACAAGGGGGGTGTAATAAGGGGTTCCATCCGAACGCTTCGCCCTCTTGAGCGCCTTACGCAGGGATTGATCGCCCTCCGCTTCCGTATCCCCCGTTGCGTAAAGGGTTCCCAGGGTGCCTACCACGATTTCCTTTGCGAAAACCCCGCCAATCAGCCCTACGCCCAATCGCCAGTCTCTGAAACCCAGGGGGCGGAACGCCGGCGCCAGAATCCTTCCCAATATGCCGGCGTAACTCTTCTCCATTTTCTCCATCGCCTTTTCCCTCTCCCATTTCGAGACGACCTCCGCATTCCCTTCCGCCTTCTGAATCAGGGCGTCATAGTCTTTCGCGTAACGGGGATTCCAGGGAAAGTTGCTTAGAAACCACATGATCACGCACCCGGCGAAGATGATGGTTCCCGCTTTTTTGAGATAGAGCCCCCCGCGTTCCGCCATGTGAATAAGCAGGGCTTTCATCGTCGGCATCCGATAGGGAGGCAGCTCCATGACAAAAGGTCCCGTTTGCCCTTTGAACAGGTATTTGCGGAAAACCTTGCCAAGAACAATCGCCACAATGATACCAACGACATAGATGGAAAAGAGAACATTTCCCGCCCATTCTTCCGGGAAGAACGCTCCGATAAAAAGAATATAAATAGGCAACCTGGCTCCGCAACTCATGAAAGGAACAACCAGGAGCGTGGTCAGCCGGTCATTCTCATCCTCGATCGTTCTCGTTGCCATGATTCCCGGAAGACTGCACCCGAACCCCAGAATCATCGGGATGAAGGATCGCCCATGAAGCCCGATCTTATGCATGAATTTATCCATAAGGAATGCTGCCCGCGCCATATACCCCGTATCTTCCAGGATCGCCAGGGCAAAATAGAGGATATAGATCACGGGTAAAAACACGAGCACGCTTCCCACCCCGCCGATCACCCCTTCGACAATAAGGGATTGAAGGGCGCTTCCCTGAGGAAGCATTCCCCCTACCCACTGACCAATCGCCGCTACCACGATTTCCAACGCCTTCATGAAAGGCTCGGAAACGTAAAACACCATCTTGAATGTGATCCAGAGGAGAACAAGGAAAATGGGCAGCCCCAGAAGTCGGTTCAAGAGGACCATATCTATCATATCAGATATATCGTGGCGCAGTTCAAAATTCTTTTTGACCGCTTCATCGCACGCTCCGCTTATGAATCCATAGCGTCTTTCCGCAATGACCACCTCCGGATCGTCGCCGTATATCCTGCGCAGATACAGGGAGGCGGTTTCGGCTGATTTCAGAATTTTCTGACCCTCTGGTGAAGATTCCGCCATTTTTATCACCTCGGCGTCCTGCTCCAGCAGTTTCAGGGCGATCCATCTGGCGGAATATGAATCCGTGATATTTTTATAAGGAGAGATCGCCTCTTCGAGGAGATTCAGCTGCTTTTCCACCTCACGCCCGTATCGGATGGAAGGTCTTTCCAGGGGATGTTTTCGTTCATATAATTCTATTGCCTTATCGAGCAGCTCCTTCATGGCGATATTTTTTGTCGCGATGGTCATGACAACCGGAACGCCCAATAACGCGCCCAGTTTTTCAGGATTGATCTTGAGTCCCTTTTTTTCGGCAAGATCGGACATGTTGAGCGCCAGAATCAGCGGAACCCCCAGCTCCATGATCTGTACCGCAAGATAAAGATTTCTTTCCAGGTTGGAGGAGTCGATAATGTCGATCACCACATCCGATTTTTCCCCAACAATAAAGTTGCGCGCCACGATTTCATCCTGGGAATGAGCCGTCAAGCTGTAAGTGCCGGGCAAATCCACAACGGTGATCCTGTAATCGCGATAGTTGACAAAACCCTCTTTCTTTTCCACCGTGACGCCGGGATAGTTGCCCACATGCTGCCGCGATCCCGTGAGATTATTGAATACGGTTGTTTTCCCGGAATTGGGATTGCCCGCAAGGGCGATGGTTAACTTTTTATCCTCCATTATTCCTTTTCCACCACCAGGATTTTTTCCGAGACGCCCCGTCCCAGGGCGATCCTTGCATTCCCTATGCTGATCACGCAGGGCCCGGGTTTGAAATTCTGCAGTACCTTGAATTCCAAATCCGGGACAAACCCCATATCCGTCAAACGGCTTCTGATTTGCCTCCCCCCCGCGATTGCCCTCAAGATCACTTCCCTTCCAGGGGAAATCAGAGTCAATGGAAGCATAGGCTTTTCTTTATCTGTCATCAAACCAGCTCCACTTCTATGAAATCCGCCTCGTTTTTTCGCAAAGAAAGGTTGAATCCGCGAACCTTTACCTCGATAGGATCTCCCAGGGGCGCGACCCTCTGAAGATACATGAGAATTCCCGGGGAAAATCCCATATCCAGAAGGCGCTTGCGAAGATTTCCCTTTGCCGTGATTTTCTTCACCTTCACGCTGAACCCCGGCTTGATATGCTTGAGCGTAAGGGGAATTTCCTTTCCGGAAACCTTGATATGCCTTCCCTCGGGCCTGAGTTTGCGAAGCGAACAATTGTCATCCGTACATTCCCCCTGCAGACATTTTTCATAAATGTTTTTCCAACTCTCGACGCCTTTGGGACATACGTCTATAAAGAAGATAAAATCGAGGATTCTGTCTATGGTTTCCTGGCTGAGATGGTGTTCGATGGCGCAGGATTCTTTTTCCGCCTGTTCTACCGGAACATGAAGGATATCGGAAAGAAAATGCAGGAGCAGATTATGCCGATCCAGAATCTTCTGAGCGATCAGCGCGCCTTCAGGAGTAAGTTCCACGTATTCGTAGCGTTCATGGCGCGCCAGTTTTTGTTCTGTCAGGCGTTTGAGAGCCCCGTTGACGCTGGACATGGAAACATTGAGCTTGAGGGCGATGTCCCGCACTCGAACCGCTTTTTTTTCACGGCTGAGAACCAGGATTGCTTCCAGGTAGTCCTCGAGGCTCGCCGAGAGAGAAAGATCGTCAAGGGATGGTTTCATGATTCCTCACCCGGTAAAAAATCGTAACAGTTCACCTCTTTGAAAAACATCATGGCGTTGACCCCCTGAGACTCGTAATTGTTGGATGTTTTTCAAAGAGCTGAACTATTGCAAAAAATCCGGATAAAAGTTAGTCATAACTAACTTAATTGAAGATACCACATCGAATCGACTTTTTTTTGTCAATAGATTTTTAAATATGCGTTTTATCTTGAAAAATACCGCTTCTTCACCCTACGGTTTTTTTCATGACGCCTGTGAAGGAAAATCAATTGGAAAAAGACGGGATTCCTGCGGCGATTCGCATGGGAGGCGGTTTTTTTCTTGTTCTTGTTTTTCTGTGGGGGGGCAATCTCAGCGTTCGGGTCTTTCTTTCCGAGGTGCATTTTTATCGCGCCTATCGTCTCCTGAATACCGACGCTTTCCTTCAAGCGGAAATCCCGACCAAACGCGCCGTTGAGTTAAATCCCTCTAATGGCTATACCTATTATTACTATGGAACCTTTCTCAGAAAGATAAACAAGAACGATGAAGCCCTGGATATGTTTCTGAAATCTTTGAATACCATCGCCCATCCCGCCTCGGTCTTGAAACAGCTGGCTCCTTTCGAATTGGAGGAGAAACGATATCAAAACGCCATCGAACACTACCGCCTGGCGCTCCTTTATAATCCCGTTCCCGCTCAATCCCCAGCCACCTTCTGGTTCGATTACGGAAAAAGCGCGGATAAGGCGGGTTTCCGGGGCGAAGCGCTTTACGCCTTTCGAAAAGCGCAGACTTTCGATGATCCTCCCGTTGCGCTTTACAGCTCGATCGGCTTTGTTTTAGCCTCCCTCGGAATGCAGAATTCCGCAGTGGAAGAATTTCTTTCCGCGCTCGGAACTCATCCCGAATTGATGGATGAACTTTCCACTCTTGCCCTGGCGCTTACCAAAACAGGGCTTTTTGATCTGGGCAACGAGATTTTTTCCAGGCTCTATGCCATGGGCAAACTCGACGCAAAAGGGTTGTGCCTCTTCGCCTCGTTTCCCATGCATGAAAAGGATTATGAAGATTCTCTCAGAATTCTGGAATGGGCGAGAAACGTCGAACCGAACGAACCCAATATATTCCTCCTCATGGGCGAAATATATTATCGAAAGGGCGAAAAAGAATCTATGAAAAGAGCCTATCAGCGTTATCTGGAACTCTATCCCGATGCCCCGCAAAAAGCCGAATTGCAAAAACGGATTCAAGAATAATCAGTTATGGAACAGCATTCCCTCCATACTTCCCTTCGCCCCCGCTCTTTCTTTCGATATCTCGATGTCTTCGGAGATATGGTTTTTCTTTCTGGCATATTCCTTGTCTCGCTGGCTTTTCATCCATCGCTCTATCATCCCTATCTGGCGCCGAAAATGCTCCTCTTGGGTTTTTTCTGTATTCTCCTTTTTTTCGTCCTTTCCCTTGTTACGATTCTGAGGGATGGTAAATCAGCCTTTCCTCTTTTTGTTTTGCTGCTATCGGGCTGGGTCATCTCAAATCTGGTTTCGAGTTTTGCCGCGCGTTTCCGGAATTACGCCTTTCGCCAATCCGCATTTTTTATCGCCTGCGCGGTTTTTTCTTTCTGGGCGTTTCGGAGGGCGCGGGATAAACGGCTCTTTATTTTGTCTGTAGGCGCGCTTGCCCTTGCATCGCTTTGCGGCGCGCTGTATGGTTTCATGCAATTTTCCGGAAGGGATTTCATTTCCCTGGAAGAAACCGGCGTTCCGGTCGCCTTCTGGGGAAATCCCAATTTCGCCGCGCATTTCCTGATAGCGGTTCTTCCGCTTTTCCTGGCAATGATAATCGCGAGCCGCGCCCGGTTTTTTTTTCTCGCTTTATCCTGCCTTGTCTTCCTCCAGATATGTTTTTTGAAAAGCCGCGGGGGATTTTTGGGATTCATCGCCGGCTTCGTCTTTTTCTCCTCGATGATCCGCTCTCTTTTTTATAAGGAGAAGGCGCAATCCGGATTGCGCCTTGTTCGGTTTACCCATGTCGTTATCTTCATAATCTTTATCGGAATCCTTGTTACAAGTATGACGTTTCTCTATCTTGACGAATGGCGTATCGCGCGCGAGATCGCTTCTGTTTTCAGCTTTTCCCCGGAATCCAATCAATACCGGATTCTCTCCTGGAAGGCGTCTCTTCGCCTCGCCTTCGATAACATTCTTCTGGGAATTGGACCCGGGCATTACCGGCTGGCGTTTCCATTGTATGCGCAACCGGAGTTCTGGAAACTTCTGGGAACTTTCAGCTCCGTTCTGAATGTTCGCGCCCATAACGACTATCTCAACATCCTGTGTGAAACCGGCTTGATGGGCTTGGGATTCTTTCTGGGGATTCTTTTTTATCTTTACAGGAGATTTCAAAACATCTTGAAAAACGAAAATGTCAAGCTGCGGGAGAAAATATTTGTCTCGGGACTTGCCGCGGGTATGCTTTCCACCCTTACCCAGTCTCTGGTTGATTTCAATCTCTATAATCCCGCTTCAGGTTTGGTTTTCTGGATTTCCTGCGGATTTCTTGCCGGATGGGGTTCTCCCCGGAATCCTGTAAAGAAAAAAAATCTCTCCCTCATCCCCGGGGCGATCCTCCTTGTTCTCTCCCTGTTTTCCCTGATATTTATTCCGCATCGGTTGGCGATGAATTTTCAAACGGAAAAAGACCTGCGAAATGCAGACTTGTTTTTTAAAGCGGCTGAATACGAAAAAGCCGGCGCCATTGCCTTGCGCGTTTTGAAGCGCAATCCCCACGACCTCGATGCCGTTACCTTCCATGCCGATTCCCTGAGAAATATCAAAGGAAAGGAAGAGGCGGCGATTCAGGCTTACCAGCGCTGGGCAAATATCGAGCCCTGGTTTGTTCCGATCTATAACCGGATGGGGGAGTCCTGGTTCCGCCTGGGGAAAAAGGATGAGGCGATTGCCTGTTTTGAAAAGGCGCTCTCCATCAATCCTTACAGCGAGCCCGATCTTCTGAACATGGCAAACATGGCGATTTCCGAGAGGGATTTTGCCGGAGCCGTTTCCTATTTCGAACGCGCCGCTTCCCTTGGAGGCGAACTGATGAAGCAAACCGAGGCGCAATATGGAATCGCCCTGATGCAGATTAAAAAATATAAAGAGGCGATTATCCACCTCGAAAGGGGTATTCTGGTTCAAAAAGACAAAGCGCCCTATTTATCCCAGCTTCTGGGCGATTGTTACCTTGCCATTGGGGATCATGAAAACGCCGCGTATTACCACAAGATATCCCGCCTGGGAAAAAGTCGGGGGTCAGACTCTATAAATTTATAAATTTCACCGGGTTTTTACAAGTGCAACTCCACAATATCCCCATCATGAAGCGCCTGTTCCCTGGTGATCGTCTGTCCCTGGAACTTGGCGCTTTTTCCCCATACCCGCGCAAACTTCAAATTCAGAAAATCCTTGTGCACCACCCGGGCAAAATCCAGAAGCGCGCTGTTTTCCGGCACGGTGAATGGCGTGGAACGGTCAACCGGCTTTCCCGGCTCCTTGGGGTATATCCGTATGATATGAAGCATGTCGAAGATCAATTTCTTCAGCTCGTTCATCCCTGTTCCTTCTTTTGCCGATACAGCCGTCGTATCGTACCGGTCCCCGTACAGTTCCCTTAAAATATCGAATGTCTCCTGAGATCCGGGCAGATCGATTCTGTTTCCCACAAGAATGGTTCTTTTCTGTGAAACGTTGAAAGGCTGGGAAGGGTCCGGTTCCCTCACCAGCTTTAGCTTCACCTGATCCAGCCGTTCCAAGATAAAGTCGATATCCTGCAAGGGGAAACCGGCAAGGTCCACGATCAAAAGCGCCCCATCCGCCCCACGCGCCAGCTCAGGAAGCCAGGATTCCGTATGATCCGGTGAAAAAGGAGGCAAATCGATCAATTGTATCTGGATGTCTTCGTATCTCATCATCCCCGGCATCGGTACGGCGGTTGTGAACGGGTAGGGCGCTATTTCCGGTTCCGCATTGGTAAGCGCCTTCAATATCTGTGATTTTCCCGTATTAGGTCCTCCCAGAAGAACGATCTGCCCCGAGCCTTCCTTATCCACATGATGCGTAAACCCCTTTTTTCCCCCTTTTTTCTCCGATGCCAGTTTGATCTTGGCAATGCGGCGCTTGATGTCCCCCTGCATCCTTTCCGTACCCTTGTGTTTGGGTATGGTTCTCAGCATCTCCTCGAGGCACGAAAGCCGCTCGTCATCGGTTTTCGCCTTGCGAAACGCCTGTTCCGCATTGATATATTCTGGCGTCAGATTTGCCGGCATGACTCGTTTATCTTCTTGCGAATCCTCTTTCCATTGTACTAAAGGAATATAATCTTCTTCATAAGAGACAAATATTTTTCAAGTTTTTTCGAGAGGATGTTCAAGTTTTAAAATGAAAGATATTTATGAATTCTACAACATGGATTGCGTGGAAGGCTGCAGAAAACGCCTTCCGGATAATTCCATCGATCTGATCGTTACCGATCCCCCTTACGGCATAAGCGGGCATACCCTTCACAAACATTACAACCGCAACGAGGACTTTGTCCTCGATGGCTACATCGAGGTGTCTGAAAGGGAATATCCCGAATTCAGCCGAAACTGGATAAAAGAAGCGGAACGCATCCTGCGCCCGGGCGGCTCCATCTACATCGTATCCGGTTACACCAACCTGATCCATATCCTGAACGCCCTTCATCAAACCTCCCTTCGCGAGGTGAATCATATCATCTGGAAATACAACTTCGGCGTTTACGCCAGGAAGAAATACATCTCGTCTCATTATCATATTTTGTATTATGTGAAACCCGGGGGAGAGCCAACCTTCAACACCCATTGCCGCTACGGCGCCCAGGAGAAAAAAGAGGAAAGCGGCTCGCTCAATTATGAGGACAGGGAGGATGTATGGATCATCAACCGGGAATACAAACCAGGAAAGATCAAGAATAAAAACGAACTTCCCACCAAACTGCTTCAAAAAATCATCCAATACAGTTCCAATGAAGGAGACCTGATATGCGATCTTTTTCTCGGGAGTTTTTCCACCGCAAAAGTCGCTCTTGGTTTGAACCGCAGGGCGACCGGTTTTGAAAAAAGCAAAATTGCCTTCGATCATCATATAAAAGAGATGAAAAAAATCGTTCCCGGATATCTTTTGAAAGATTTGCGCATCCCGGACGCAACATCTCCCTTGCGCCAGGGTGAGTCCTGGAGCGACGCTGAAAAAGAAGCCCTTGCCAAAAGGTATTCCGAACTCCTGAAGATTCACAAGATGAAAAAGAAGGTCATGCCGATTCTCTGTAAGGAATTCGATCGCGGGTACTGGTCCATCCAGAAAGCCCTGAAAAACATGGAATCCGCTAACGCCCCGGATTCCGATCAATCCGATTTGTTTGATTAAGTGGAAAAAGAAACGTCCGTTCGGGAAATTGAACGAACGTCATGCCGGCGATACTCTCGCCGGGGGCGCTTTTTCAAAATTTAATGATTAATCAATACAAGAGGCTTGTGGGATGCGTTAAGTTAAAAAAGGAGGAGAGGATATATTTTGAGTAAAAGGATTATTGTTTATATTGATGGCTTTACCTTGGTTCTACCTGTATAATGGCAATAACGACGATTCTTGGAGACCCTTTCAAAAAGGTATTTTGAAGGGGTAAATATGTTACATTTTTCAAGAGATTGAATACAAATTTCCCCCCCGGAAATTTCTATAAAATATCATTCCTCTTCTTGACATCTCAAAAACCTGATATAATGTTCTCTTTTGTATGTTATCCTGTTGAATTTATCATAACATAAAATCTTTTACTTTATGCCAGGAGAGGAATAAAGACATCGATGAATGGAAATAAACCCTTGAGCATTGCGTCTCCCTCGCAAACGCAATCTTTCTTCAATATCTTTTGGATCAAATGTCGTCTCTTGTGGAGCAAGGCGCGAAGGCTTTATCTGTGCCTTTTCCGAATGGATTATGTCAAAGACAGCATCGCGCGCCGCCGAGGGGAATGCAAACGCTGCGGCGCATGCTGCAGATTGTTCCTGAAATGCCACAGACTTCAGATGGAAGATGGCAAGGCGCATTGCGCGGCATACAACAAATTCAGATTTCCCAATTGCCACATGTTTCCCATAGACAAACGCGATCTGGCGGATCGTGACCTTGTCTCCCCGGATAATCCCTGCGGCTACTGGTGGGATTCCTGAATCGAATCTATATTCAATGTTGTTATTTATGTAACCCTTTGATTTGTTTTTAAATTTGCGGGATTGTACGAACTATCTTGTCCGCAACCAGACTCCGGTTTTTCATATCCAGCCGGATCAGCGTTATATCAGGGAGGGATTTAATCTCATGAATAAAGGGATGCCCCCCCATGGCAATGGTCGAAACTACGGCATGATCCGATTCAAATATCTCCCTGATTTTTTTGCGGAACTTTTCTGAAAAACACTCCATTTTTCCTATTTCATCGATCAGGAACAGAATTCTTTTGTTCTTTTGGGGAATTTCCAGAGAGGGCAGCGCAATTTTCTCGAACGCATCGATTTCCACTCCATACCTTCCCACGCGGAAATTACTTTTGGATTCGATATGAGAAAGCGTTCCCTTGCAACCCTCCCAGTCTTCCACCATAAAACCCACTCGCCGCCCTTCTTCTCTTATCTCACCCGTGAAAAATCCCCTGATAATGACGTCATTACCCGCAGATTTGATCTTCGCGGCTGCGTTTCTGATAACCGTTGTCTTTCCGATCCCCGGTTTTCCTGTGATCAGTATCTTCATGATCTCTCGCTTCATTTGTTTTCTTTCAAGGTGATGACATAAAGCGATGAAGCCTTTGCATGAAATACGAAGTCGTTGGGATTTTTCTGAATGCGTTCCTTTACAAGCGGCTTCACGCGATCCGGATGAAGAAGATCATTATT
>JAFGFK010000416.1 GCA_016931135.1 Candidatus Sumerlaeota bacterium
ACGATCAACGGATGCACCCTGATCCACGCCACGAAAACGCCATTGAGCGCGCCCGCCAAACCTCCGGCTATAATCGCAATCAGGGAAGCTGTCCAGGGCGACATTCCCGCCTCGAAGCAAAGCCCCAGCGCAACCGCAGCCAGCGCCATTGCCGATCCGATGGACAAATCTATCCCGGATGTGATGATGATGAGCGTCATGGGAATTGCCAGAAGCGCCAGCTCCCAGATGTGCGTGGAAAGTTCCCTCTGGCTTTGCCAACTGATGAAGGCAGGTTCCGCCATTCCCATGGCTGCGAGAAAAATTAAAAGGAGAAAACCCATCACGGTTTCATGCCAAAAAGGATATTTGCTCATCTGTGCGCGGCTGATCATCCGGCAGCCTCCGTGCGGGAATGAATATTCGCCAGGTGATCCACCAGAACAGCCATCAGGATGAAACTTCCCTGTATAGCCCGTTCCCAGTAGGTGGACATCTCTCCCAATCGCAGGAAGATGAGCACGGTTCCCACCATGCCGAGCAGTAGCGCGCCAAGAAGCGTTCCTGCAATGTTTCCCCTTCCGCCGCTTATGGAGGTTCCCCCAACAACCACGCAGGTAACAACGAGGAGTTCGAAACCCACGCCTATTCCGGATTCGATGACGGATAATTGCGTTACGCTGACGATCGTGGCGATGGCTGTTAGAAATCCTGTGAAGCCGAAAACAAAAATCTTGATTTTACGGTTCGATAATCCGGCAAGCCGCGCAGCCTCGGGATTGCTCCCAACCGCATAGATGCGTCTTCCCAGGGGAGTCTGCCGCGCGAGTATAATGGATAGTATGATCACGATCAGGGCGGTCCATAAACTGATCGGGATTTCGGCAAAAGTTCCTATTCCAAAATATCGCAAGTATGGAGGCAGATCCGTAATCCATTTTCCCCCCATGAGAAGTTCATTGATCCCGCGCAGCGCGGTGAGCATGCCGAGTGTGACTATGATGGAAGGAATGCGTCCGTATGTTACAAGGACTCCGTTTAAGAGACCAATGCCGAGTCCTGTCAAAAGTCCAGCCGCAATCCCGATGGAAACCGGAAGTCCAAGAAGTTTTGGAGAGGTGAGAAGCCCCACGATGGTGGCGATGAGCCCCATCAGGGAACCAATCGAGATGTCGATCTCGCCTGTGAGGATGACAAGCGTGACGCCGCATCCTGCAATGGCGACCGGGGCGATTTTCACGAGGATGTCCCGTATATTTCCCGCAGAAAGGAAGGCGGGATTGACGATACTCACGATCAGGATGGTTGAAAAGAGAAGAAAGAGAAGCCCGATTTCCCGCCTTTGCGCAAGGCGGATAAAAAGGTCTTTTGCCGGGAGGATGTTTTTTTTCTGATTCTCCGCGCTTTTCCTGTTGCCTAAAGGGGATAAGCCCGCCCCATTTTTCGAAATGGCGTTCGATCTTGCCTCTTCCTTCGGCAGAGCGAGGGAAAGTATTTTTTCCTGCGTTGCCTCCTCGCGGCTGAGTTCGCCCGATATCCCGCCATTACGCATAACCATGATGCGATCGCTCAGGGAAAGGATTTCCGGCAGATCCGAGGAAATCAGCAGCGTTGCCATGCCTTGCTTCGAAAGCTTATGAATCAACTCGTAAATTTCCGCCTTTGCCCCCACATCCACGCCCCTTGTGGGTTCATCCAGAAGAAGAACGCGCGGAGAGGCGGCGAGCCATTTTCCGATGACAAGCTTCTGCTGATTTCCGCCCGAAAGGGTTTCCGCAGCGGCGGACGCATCCGGCGCACGAACGTCCAGCTCCTTCATCATGCGCGCCACGAGATTTTTTTCCTCGAGGGAGGAGGATATCCCGAAGCGGGTCAGGTTGCGGAGCACAGCCAAAGTCAGGTTTACGCCGATCGGCATGGGAAGAATCAAACCGAGATGCTGGCGGTCTTCCGGAACAAGCGCCAGTCCCTTCTGGATTGCCGATTTCACGGAGCCTGAAGAAAGCGGCTTTCCCTCGATGAGAACAGAACCCGAATCAGGTTTGTCGATTCCGAAAATTGTCTGGGCTACTTCGGAACGTCCCGCGCCGACAAGACCCGACAATCCCAGAATCTCGCCCGCGCGTATATGGAAGGAAATATTTTCAAAAGATCCTTTTCGAGAAAGGCTGCGAACCTCGAGCAGAACTTTCTTTGTTTCCCTCAATGAGGGGGCGATATCTGTCGAAACAGACAACTCTCGCCCCACCATCATGCGGATCAGGTCGGCTTTTGTCACATTTGGCGTTGGATTTGTAGAAACAAGTTTTCCATCGCGGAGAACAGTCACACGGTCTGAAATTTCGAAGATTTCCTCGAGGCGGTGACTGATGTAAAGGATGCTGACTCCCTGATCCTTCAGCTGGCGGATGATACGAAAGAGCGCGATGGTTTCCCTTTCCGAAAGGGATGCCGTGGGCTCATCCATGATCAGGACTCGGCTTTTATGCAAAAGCGCACGGGCAATGCCGATCATCTGCCTTTGAGCCATGGGCAATTGCCCAACCGGCTTGTTCTGATCGATGACTTCCCCGAGGCTCTCCATGAGTTTTTTCGTCTCGAGTCGCATTGTCTTTTTATCGAGGAGAAGTCCGCCCATGCGAACGGGTTCGCGGCCCATGAAGATGTTTTCCATGGCGCACAGGTGGGGAAACGCGGTGGATTCCTGGTACAGGGCGTGAATGCCGGCTTTTTCCGACGCCCGGATGTCCCCGGGCGGAAGGGGCTGATTATTGAGAAGGATGCGCCCTTTATCCGGCGTGTAGGAACCTGCGAGGATTTTGATCAGCGTGGATTTACCCGCCCCGTTTTCCCCGCAGATGGCGTGCGCTTCGCCCGCCTCGATATCGAGACTCACATCCGAGAGGGCGTGCGCGCCGCCGAAGGTTTTGCTGATTCCCTCCGCTTTTAATAAGGACGCTGTCAAACCGCCGACAATCCCCTTTTCTTTTGAATCGTAAAATTCGAAGGTTATTTTTGAAGATGAAAAAAAAAGAATACAACAAGAATTTGAAAAAATGTTACGGGAAAATATTTTTGTTGAGATTGATTCTGAATGTATATACCAAAAAAACGATTTCGATCATCAGGAAATTTTTTGCTATTGTATTCGATTATGACGAAATGGAGAAATATTATGAGCGAATGGATCATATTCCCCTTTTGCGCAATCCTTTTTGCGGCGATTATCCTTCCTTTTGCCGGGGCGCAAAATGATGCTCACCCCCCCAAACCCGCGCATAAAATTTCCGAAGACCTGGTTTACTCCAGGAAAGAGGAGAAAGAAAATGGAACGGAGCTCCGGATGCGGATTGGCAGCATCATGGAGAAACATAAAACCTTTGGACTGAAATCCGGAAAGTCCGCTATCTGCGATCTGAATTCCTGCCGAAGGGGGGACTCTCTTTTACTTGCTATTGTAATCCCGGATGATCGCGACGATTTTCTCTTCGATTTTGAAATCCTGGTGGATGACATGACGATCTATAAACAAAGCGGCCATACGCGCGGATTCGGGCTGCGCTCCTTTTTCATCGCCCTGCCTGATCTCCCCAGGCAAAAAGGGGAAAAACAGAAACTTCGCATCATCAATCATGGAGCGGAAGACATCTTCATCAAAGAGCTCTCTCTTCTGCCGCGCTTCTACAAATGGCTTTCCCTCCCTCTTCCCGAAAACGATTTCACCCTCTCCCTTCTCACGGACCCAAACAATGTTTCCAATTTTGACCGGATCGCCGCGCTCAAGGACGCCCCCGGAGTCCGCAAAGCCTTTTCCATGGAAATGCGCTACGGCAACGCGGCGCCCGCGGATCGGGATCGCATGATCGACGCCATAAAAAAAAGATGCGCCGAACGCAACCTTTCCTTTGTGGCGATTCCCTGTTCCTGGTGGGCGGGTACGCCTAAAGAAGTTTTTGACCGCATCGATTTCCAACAGGTCTGCTGGTCCGATTCGGATAATCATGACGAAGGGGACGCCTTGAAAAAACTCCTCGGAGATAAATGGGACATCCGCTATGGTCTTACCGTTCCCAATATGTGGTCCAGCACGCCCTGGCAAACCATGAACAATCCGGAACTCAACGCCCTGAGGCATGAAAGACTCAAAGGCATGATGGATAAAATCAACGAAATTTTGAAAGATGAACTGATTGCCGTGATTTCCGAAAATGAACCGGCGTATTGGGCGTTCGAGGAATCCGACGGACGCTACCCCGTGAAGAGAACGCCCCTGTGGGCGGATTTCAATCCCCATACGGTGAAGGATGCCGAGAAAGACGGCGTTATCCTGGATCCCTCCGATGGGCTCGATATGGTGGAGCGCGCCTGGCTGCAGATGAACCTTTCGAGATATATTCAGAATACAATCGATGTGATTTGTCAGTCGAAACCAGATGCGCAGGTTTATTCCCACGCCCTTCTCGATTATACGCATTTCCCCTTTTTCGGAACAGGGCATGCCAGGCCTTATGCGGAAGTGGCGCGAGTGAATAACGCCAGGCTCGGGGTGGAGATGCTCTGGAAAACCGACATGGACGCCCTGTGGCGCATCCGCGAATGGGGACCCTGGGCGAACGTCAACCGCGAGGAATGCGATTCCTTCAGCGTCATCTATCACGTGGCGACCCTGCAGGCATGTTTTATCATGGGCGCGGATATGCTCAATTCATACAACTGGAGCGGCATGGGGCGCGAAGGAGACCCGATTGCTTATTTCAACGAGTTTCTGAACAATGTGGCTTCAGGCGGCTGTGTGGCGCTCGCTGAAGAGCGGGAGGCGGATGAGTGGTATCCTTTAAAGGAATGGCAGGGGATAATTACCCAAAACGACGCCTTTCCCTGGGGAAATCAACTGGAACTCAAACTGCGTTGCTGCCGGTTCAATTCCTATCTCCAGATATGGATTACCAAGGGGATGGATGGTCCCATTGTGGCGTATCGCACGCTGGATGTGAATGATTTTGCGTGGAACGGACCCACCACAATTGATCTGGGGGATATTGCGAATCTCGCGCAGCTGGATACCGCGTACCTCCATTTAAAAGCGGGGGAGGATTGGGAATATTTTGGAACAGAGCGGGGACCGGCTTATCGATATATATGCAACATGCCCCGGGAGCGAAGACGCTCGCAGTATGTGATCAACCGAACCTCGGATATTGAATCTATTGCGCTTACCCTTTCCTCAGAAGTAAAACAATAATTGAAAACAAAAATGACTTCTCAAAAACCACCCTGTACATATCCCTCGAAATTTATAAATTTATAGAGTCTGACCCCAATATCGGGAAATTATTTTCTTGTGTTTTGATTTGGGAATAGGTCAAAAATCTTATTTAATTTTCTGTGTAAAAAAATCATTTACTGGATTTAGGGAGAAACGTATCCATGCCTAGACGCAATGATATCAAGAGAGTCATGATCATAGGTTCCGGTCCTATCGTGATCGGTCAAGCCTGCGAATTCGATTATTCCGGCACTCAAGCCTGCAAAGCCCTCCGTAA
>JAFGFK010000417.1 GCA_016931135.1 Candidatus Sumerlaeota bacterium
AAAAAAATCTTCAGAACGCTAATCAGGGAGATGTGAATGAAAGAAAAGTTGGGATTTACAAGGGGCGCCCGGATTCTGATGATCACGGCAAGTTTTGTCATTGTGGTGGCGGGAATGAAGGCGGCAACCTCCATTCTTGTGCCATTTCTCCTTTCCATATTCATTTCTATCATATGTACGCCCCCTTTGTACTGGCTGCAGAAAAAAGGGGTTCCAAAAATTATCTCAATTCTTGTGATCATCCTGGGCATTATCGCCGCGGGATCAATACTGATGATCTTCTTCGGCGCCTCGGTGAACGATTTCACGCGAAACCTGCCGTTGTACAGGGAGCAGTTGCTGATCAAGACAAAAGGCTTACAACCCCTGGCGGAACGGTTCGGGCTGGAAATAACAAATGAGGACATCGGGAAGATATTTGATCCCGGCGTCGCCATGACCCTGGTGGGAAAAACCCTGACCAGCCTGAGCGGGGTACTTTCCAACGCCATGTTCATCCTTTTGACCGTGGTTTTCATGCTTCTTGAAGCTGCCGGATTTCCCGGCAAGCTTCGGGCAGCGCTGAAAGACCCGGAAACCTCCCTCAAAGGAATTTCCCAAATGACCGAGGGCGTGAACCGATACCTTGTCTTAAAAACCGTTTTCAGCCTGATGACCGGAATCTTTGTCGGCATCTGGGTAAAGATACTCGGGATTCCTTACGCCTTTGTATGGGGACTCCTTGCCTTTATCCTGAATTATGTTCCCAACATTGGCTCCATCATAGCGGCGATACCCGCCATACTTCTGGCTCTGATCGAGCGGGGTGTTGGTTATGCGTTTGTCACCATAATCGGTTATATTGTCATCAATACAACGATCAGCAATTTTATCGAGCCGCGTATCATGGGCAGGAGGCTGGGTCTTTCTCCGCTTGTTGTATTTCTGTCCCTTGTATTCTGGGGTTGGGTATTGGGACCGGTGGGGATGCTGCTATCCGTTCCCCTGACCATGATTCTCCGGATCGTCCTGGAAGGCAGCGAGGATACCCGCGGAATTGCGATCATGCTGGGATCGGGTCCATCCCGGAGTCCGGATAAACCAGAATAAGGGGGGATGATTGAAATGAAGAAAAAAGGCAAGGGAGGGGAGATGACATCGAGTTTAAGAGAAAAAGCCCCGCGAGGATTTTATCCTCTGGTTAAAACAACAGAAAGCCCCGAAATAGTTTTGCCGGAAGATCAAGAAAGATGTTGCATACCGAAAATCCATCTGTGAATTTTATATTTTGTTTGCCTGCAATATTTCCAAAATTAAAGGAGGATTCCTGATTATGGCAAGTTTATCGGATATTTTTCGTGACAAATTGTTTCAAACTATTGATTCTCTCAGGGAAAACCTGGTAAAAGATACCGCAGAAATTCTGAAATTCGAAACCGTATCCGGGGGAAAGTCCGATGCGGAAAAAGCAAAATTTCAAACAGAGATCGAACGCTGCCTTGCGTTTCTGAAAAATTTGGCGAAAAAAAACGACCTTGTTTATCGCGACCTCGATGGCATCGTCAGCGTGATCGAACAACCAGCGGAAACAAATGAAAAAGGTCTGGGAATACCTCTTCATATCGACGTGGTGCCCGTTACCGGAGAATGGAAGTATCCACCTTTTTCCGGAACCATCGCGGAAGATACGATATGGGGGCGAGGAACTCAGGATGACAAGGGACCCCTTGTCGCTTGCCTTTACGCCATAATCGCCCTGAAAAAACTGGGCGTCAAATTCCTTCGCCCGATCCATATCGTGATGGGGCGCGGGGAGGAAGTGGGCGAATGGAGCGACGTGCAGCATTTTCTCAAAAAACAGTCTCCCCCCGCTTTCAGCTTCACTCCGGACGCCGCTTTTCCGATCATCAACGGCGAAAAGGGGATCATGAATCTCAGGATAAACGCAAACTGGGAAACTCCCGAAGCCCCGGAAGAACCAGGGTTTTATTCTCTTAACGGTGGAACGCGCGCCAACGTGGTGCCGGATCTGGCGGAGCTGCGATTTACGGCAAATAACGAAGAAGCTGCCATAAATTCCCTGAAAAAAGACCTGGAGGAATTCGTGCGGAAAAATCCCGGCGTAAGTTATTCCCCGCCCGAAGCCTGCAAGGATTGCCCGGATTGCGTCAAGGTCGTCTTCCACGGGAAAAGCGCCCACGGAAGCCTGCCGCAAGAAGGGCACAACGCCATACTCGACGCCCTTCATTTTCTCTCGGAAAACCAAAGCGCATCGGAAACCTGCCGGAAATTCTGCTCGTTTCTTTTTCACGCCTGTTCGGAATTTTTCGGAGAAGGGCTCGATATCTTTCAGGATCATCCGTTTGTGGGAAAGACAACCGTCAACCTGGGCATCTGCCGCATAGATGAAAAAGGCGGGTATTGCCTGATCAATATCCGCCCCACCCTCGGTTTTTCCTGCCGCGAGGTGGCGGAAAGATCCGGAAGGGTGGTGCGGGATCATGCAGCGAAAAACGGCATTCCCATGTCCATCCAGCAGGAGGAAAGCTGGGGAAAAGAGCCCCTGTTCGTCGATCCGAAGGATAATGAATTTTTCATTTCCTCTCTGCAAACCGCATACGCTATGGTAACCGGGCGCGAACCGGAACTCAAAGCCATTGGCGGCACAACATTTGCCAAGGCTTATCCCAATTGCGTGAGTTATGGACCGGTTGATCCGGCTGATGAAAAGGAAATGGCGCACATGACCGATGAGCATGTGAAGATCGAGCATCAGGTGAGGAATACGAAGATTTACGCCTATGCCTTGGCGCTTTTGACAACCGATGCCAAATAAAAAAATTGTGGGGTTGAGAGAAATTTATTCCTTGTGCCGGGATTG
>JAFGFK010000418.1 GCA_016931135.1 Candidatus Sumerlaeota bacterium
AAGGAGATAAGATATATGTCTTCCCAGAAAAGCAAGAAATCAAAAGGGAACAGTAAGGGTGATAAAACGCCGTTGTCGCGGATTCCGGCTCCCATTGGTTCCCCGTTTATGATGGAGCAGATGCACAGTATCATCGAGAAGGTAATGAAGGAAAAAAAATTCAAGGACCCTAAAGAGATGTCGGAGTACTTGAATAAAAACCTCACGGGTCGCCCCATTGAGGAGTTGCTCAAGGAGTATCCTACTTCTCCCAAGGATGTTTCACGAGATCTCTGTTACCAGGCAATAGATGCGAAAAATCCACAGGAGGCTCTGAAACTACTGGATAAGGCTCTGGAATTGGACCCTGAAAACATTGACGCTTTGGCGTTGCTTGCCAATTTTGCATCCGAAGATGATGAAGATTATGCGGGAAGGCTTGAAGGAATCCTGAAATGCGCCGAATCTTTTCTGGGGGAGGGATATTTCGAGGAAAACAAAGGTCATTTCTGGGGGCTCACGGAAACAAGACCATTTATGAGGGCGAAACAGGATCTTGTTTTTCTTTTGATCAGATTAGAGAAAAAACAGGAAGCCATACGTCATTGCGAGGAAATGCTCGAACTCAATCCCAATGACAACCAGGGGATTCGCGATATCCTCCTGGGGCTTTATCTTGAAATAAAAAATCTCGATAAGGCGCGCAGTCTCCTCGTGGAATATGAAGAAGATAGATCAGCGGTATTTTCGTGGGGAAAGGTTCTGGAGCGTTTTCTTTCTGGTGACAAATCGGGCGCCCTGGATGCCCTCAAGATCGCCCTTACCGATAATCCCTTTGTGCAGGATTATCTGTTGAAAAAAAAGAAAATGCCATCCCATCTTCCCGAATATTATTCCCCGGGCAGCAAAGAGGAGGCTCTGGTTTTTATGAACTGCCAGGCAATGGCATGGGGAAAGAATCCTGATGCGTTAAGATGGCTGAAAGCCTCCCTTTGATTCAATAATATTATTACGCGCTCTTTTATCCGCCTATGACGCCTTTGAATATTTCCGGATGATATTCATGGCGGCAAATTCATCCCGGGCTTCCCGAAGTTTCTCGCGCGCCTCCTTGTTGGAAAGGAGCCGGGCAATGGACGCCAGAACCTGTAAATGCAACCGGGGTTTGGAAAGAGGGGAGAGAACCATATAGACAATATCTACCATTTGATCTTCGCTTCCCCCGAATGGCGCGCCCTTGTCTTTGGGAAATATCCCTAATGCTACAGCTGGTTCCTTCAATTCCGGCAGCCTTCCATGAAGTATGGAAATCCCCTGCCCCAATGTCGTTCCCCCCTGGCGTTCCCTTTCCAATATGATCTCCAGAACTTTTCCCGGATTGTCGATATATCCCGCCGCCTGAAGGGTGCGGATAAGGTCCCAAATCGCTTCCCCCTTGGATTCCACCTTGAAGGGTACGCGCAAACACTCGATCTTGAGGAGATTCGCAATGTTGATCTTATCCTTTTCCAAGGCATTGCGGATGATATCCTCCTCGCCGATGAGATCTCCGCCTCCGGTAGTCCATGAACGCCATTTGATCAGCGCCCGCTCCGAGGAGAGAATCCCCACAACCTCGAAGAATATCAAGCCGGGTAAAATGATGCTCAGGATGGTCTCCCCGTCTTTTCCCAGAACCGTGGCGACGAAATACGCCTCTACCGCTGCAACCCCCGCCTGGGGAAGCATCAGTTTTGGAAGGCATTGCGTGAACCTTTTATCCTGTTTTGTGATTTTGCATCCCAGCCATGTTCCCGCCATCTTCCCGAAACTCCGCGCCCCTATGTAGGCGCCGATATAAAGAAAATTTCCCGGGTGAAACGACTCCAGGTTGGCGTTGGCGCCTATCAGGGCGAAAAATATCAGGGTGTACATGGAGGTTGCGTTTTCCACGCGTAAGGATTGAAACACATCCGGCGTGTAAAAATTCGCGATCAGGATTCCTGCCGCGACAGCGGTGATGAGAAACGGCAGATGCCAGTGCAACGCCAAACCCACCCCAAGACAGACGCATCCCGCGACAATGACGAATACTTCCACGGCGGGTCCTGGCATTTCCGAAATCAGGCGCGATAGAAATTCCGGTCCCAATACGGTTCCGCCTTTTTTTTGTTCCTCCGCCCGAAGCCAGCGACGCTCCACCGTAAGACGCAGAATCATGTAGATGCCAAGCCCGAGTAGAATCGCAAACAAGAATTCCTTCGATACAAAAAACAAGATGGTTCCCGGTTCGATGTTTGTTCCTTTTTTGATCTGAAGAGCCGCCTGGCATACGATCGAGAAAATGATCACCTCGATCACGTCATCCAATACAACGATTCCTCCCAGCGTGCTTCTCATTCTTCCCCCGATTTCCAGCTTGTTCATGATGACAAACGTGGCGGCGGGAGCAGTGGCTATCCCGATGCTTCCGATGATCAAAGCCAGAATAGGCTTGAATCCCAGAATAAGAAATGTCAAGGTAAGGGCAATCCACGTTGAAAATGCCTGGATAAAACAGATTATGGCGGCTTGGACGCCAACCTTCTTTAAATTGTCTTTACTGAGTTCCTCGCCAATGCCGAACGCAATGATGCTCAGGAAAACGAATGTGAAAAAATGAAGGCTGTGAAGGGCTGAACGGTATGCGGGATACTTGTGTTCGATCAGAAACAGGATAATAGGACCCGCCGCAATGCCGCCGAGAACCTGTCCCACCACCTCCCCGATCTTGAAATGCCTGGAGACCTTTCCCCCGAAATGCGCGGCAAGAACCAGCATTCCCAGGAACACAATCTGCATGTAGAATATATCAAAACTCATGGTCTTTTTTCAAACAATTGAAATGAATTATTTTTAAATATCCATTATCCCAGGATTGGTTTCTGTAAAGAAAAATATTCAAATCAATCCGAAGAACGCCTTTCATACAAATATCGTGGTTTACGTTTCCAACCTGTTACAGGTTCAAAGTAATGTAAGACCAGGTTATTATTGATGAGTTTATACTTCTTTTCGAACCTGGAAACCGGAAGTATTGGTTGAGGGAAATCCATTAATAGCGCCGTATATTTGCCATTCTCAATCGCGCGCTTGATTTCTTCCTCGAGATCCTTTCTTGCCGACCTGAATTCAGCCGACCTCAAAACGTCAATAACCGCCATTGTAGGCGCCTGGGGCTCTTTTCCCGCCATAGCCAGATACCAGGGATGATCGGGGCAATATACCTCCCCCCGAATCCGGGATATTACATTTATGATTTTTTCGCCATACTCCCTATCTTCCATTTTTGGGACGTATCGCTCCTTTTCATAAGATAAATTCAGGAATTGAAAAAAGATCGCCATAAATAAAAAAAGCCTGATCGTTATAATGCCGCCAAATCGCTTGATCGCCATCCAGACGCCGATACAGAAATATATCGCTATTACCGTATAAATCGGCATGAATGCATTCATATAGCTCCCTGCATGCATCATGGCAAACCAGGAAGTCAGCGCTAATCCTCCAAAGATGGAGACGTCATTGAAATATCTTTCCGGTTCATGTTCGTTGGTTTTCCTTTTCAGAAAGGAAACCATACAAAAATAAAAGGCGATTCCCAGGTATCGGATTATGTTCTCGATCCAGAAGCCCTTGAAAATCATGGATTTGACAATTCCATGATATCGCGGCAGTTTAAAAACATAATAACTGTACCATCCGTCGCTGATTATGTTCATGGCAATGGTTGAAAATATCAATAGCCCGAAGAAAATAAGGGGAAAAAATATCCTTTCATATCGTTTTCGCAGGATCAGGGAGTTGATTGAAAAAACCACAGCTCCTATCATGGCGGTTTGCTTTGCGAAAAAGGATAAGAACATCAATAAAGGAGACGCAAAAGATCTTAAAACGGGATTTTTCGATTCGTAGGTATATATGCTTCCCAATAACAGGAAAAGAAAAAGCATATCAACTCTGGCAAGATCAAACCACGAACCGCTCAAGGGGTATGTCGCGGCGAACATGCATGGCGCAAGAAACGAAAAATAATAAGACTTCGTTTTTCGATAAGAAATTAAAAATATCAGGATAAAACATCCGATAGAGGAAAAAAAAGATATGATACGAAGTGAAGCATATCCGTTTCCGATCATCCTGCTCACCATCGAACTCAAATAATAATATAAAGGAGTATAAATATACGGCGTAAAATCAACGGATGGTTTTGCATACAGCGGCTTTTTATCTAATATTCTTTGAACATGAAGCGCTGAACCGCCCTCCATCCATTCAAGATCGAATGGGTAATTGATTCTTTCCATGACGATCCATAAGTAAGCGAATAAGAAAAGCGATGCTTGAATCAAAATCAGGAACATGACTGTTCTCGATATCAATTCCTTATAATTATAATTATTTTTTTTCTTTGACAAAAATTCTCCTTCTCTGTTTTTCAAAAGGCTGAAATCTCGAGATGAATTTCGGAATTATCCCATAACCGCTCCGAATATTTTATTCAATCTGGCTATCGCTTACCCTCCAGATGTCTCCGGGGCTCACCGAACCGTTCGTGGGATCGTATCGTATATAAACGAACCCGCTCGCTGGATTCTCCCAAAGGTCTTCCGTATATCCCGGATAAAACTCGATCGGCTCATGATCCGGCTTCAGATCAGGGCCATGACTCGCCAGCGCCCATCGGCTTTCCTTTTCAATTGGGCGCGCCCCATAGGCAAAATGACTCCTCTGCCGCACATGCCAGGGACCATTGTTCGCCGGTTGGAAAATATCCAGAGGTATGGAGGTTATGTAAGCGACCGGAGTGGATAAAGGCGTCAGGCGCATGTAAGGATGGATCAGGGCGCTGGAGGGATAACGGTTGTGTTCCGTATGATACGCTTCCAACCCCGTGGCAATGGTTCTCATGTCCGCTTTTACCCTGCTGACCTTGCTCCTTGTTTGCGCCTCCAGGAAATTCGGCAGGGCAATCCCCGCGAGGATCGCAATGACCGCCACCACAACCAGGAGCTCGATCAGCGTGAATCCCTTGTTCCTGTTTTTGATATTCATAGGAAGTTCTGTAAAAATTTATTTCTTTTCTTCACTGGTTCCCTGGATACGGCTGTTTATCTCATTCAATCGGTTCTCCACCCGCGCTTGCCTCTCCTGGATGCGTTGATCCAGTTTTTCCTCGAACTTGCGCCGCTCCGATTCCGGAAGAATCGCGGCGCGCTGCATGATCCGGCTGCGAATCCTGTCGCTTACGTTTTTCACGATCGCGCCCCGCATCTCCTGTCCCTTTTGCCATTGCTCCGGGGTCAACGCCTCCTTCCACTCCTTCATTCTCGCCTCCAGGGCGCCGGGCGTAAACTGTCCGTCGTATTTTTCAGCGATCTTTTCCATTTTTTCGCGCTGCCCCAGGCTCAATTCCAGCTTTCCGTAAATCTCTTCCCGCATTTGTTTGCGTTCTTCCGCAGGAAAAATCTTCTGTATCTCAGGAGCGTTGATTTGCCCGCTTTGCTCTGAATTTGGCAATAGAATTCCGGCTCCTTCAGGCGGTTTGGGAGGAAGCGACGCCCTGTATTGTCCGTAAACAAACAGGAACGATCCCAGAACCAGCAATATGGAAACGACAAGTTTTATGTTGTTTTTTGTTCGCGTATCCATCATAAATAAATTGTTTATACAATTTGAATTTCCTTTTCAACAGGATATTTGGAAAATAACAATTTCATGGAACAAAAACAGCTTGGAAACGTCTCATTATTATGGGAAAAAAGGTTTATTCTAACATGAAAAAGTCGTCGTTCAGAATCATTGTCTTTCTCGTCCTGCTTTGTTTGTGGCTGCCGCTTTACCTTGTTTCCTCCTCCTCTGAAGATTTGATTTTAATCAATGATGTCCCCCATGTGAAACAAAAACCCGATTTCTGCGGCGAAGCCTGCATTTCCATGTATCTGCAAAAACTCGGATTCAATATTTCTCAGGATCAGGTCTTCAACATTTCCGGAGCCGATCCAGCCCTGGGAAGGGGACTCGTTACTATCGAAATGAAAACAGCCCTTGATCTCCTCGGATTCAAACCTGGAAATGTCTGGTACAAGGTTCAGGTCAAAAACCTCTCTAAAGATATCGATGGCAAATGGAAGGATTTGTTATCCGATCTCAAAAAAGGAATCCCCTCCATTATATGCAGAAGAACATCCGACAAACCCCGCGCTGCGGAACATTTCGTCCTTGTTCTCGGTTTCGATGCCAAAACAGATGAGGCGATTTATCATGATCCCGCAGTCAAAAACGGGGCGTATCTTCGCATGAAACGGAAAACGCTTCTTGATCTCCTTCCCCTGAAATATGAAAAAGATCAATGGACGATTATCCGCTTCAGACTGGAAGCGGATCGTATTGAAGCGCCTGATCCGGTAAAGGGACTCACATCCGCCGATTTTGTCCAGCAGGTCATGAAAATGAAAACCAGGCTCCCCGGGGAGTTTCACTTTGTCATTGAACCCCCCTTTATTGTCATCGGCGATGAATCCCTGGAAATGGTCAAAACCCACGCCCTGCGAACCGTTAAAACCTTCTCCGATGCCATGAAAAAACAGTACTTTCCACTCGATCCCGTCAAAACGTATGAAATCTGGCTCTTCAAGGATAGTCGCAGCTATCGCAAATACTCCAGGGAAATATTCGGGAACAATCCGGATACGCCCTATGGATACTGTTCCTCCACTCATTCCGCCCTTGTCATGAACATCGCCACGGGAGGCGGGACTTTGTGCCATGAGATCGTCCATGCCTTCATGCCCTCCAATTTTCCCGAATGCCCCTCCTGGTTCAATGAAGGGCTCGCCTCCCTTTACGAGCAATGCGCATTCCGGGAGGGTAAGGCGTACGGCATGACCAACTGGCGGCTTGCCGGGCTGCAAAATAAAATCAAGGAAGAACGATTGCCGAGTTTCAAAACATTGTGTTCAACCACCACGCACGAATTTTATTCCATGCGTTCCGGCGATAATTACGCCCAGGCGCGTTACCTGCTTTATTATCTCCAGGAAAAAGGCGTCCTGGAACAATATTACCGGCAATTCAAATCCAATGTCGCCCTCGATCCCACCGGTTACGATACCTTGAAAAAAATCCTCGGGGAAGAAGATATGAACGCCTTCCGGAAAAAATGGGAACAATACGTTTTGGCGTTGGCATTCCCTTGAATTTCTGAAAAGTCTCTGCGTGAGGGTATAGAAGTACGCCGGAACAAAAAAAAACCGAATCCTGATAAAGAGGATTCGGTTTCCGGGATTTATTGAAGAATGGAAATAAAATTAACGTTTGGAGAACTGGAAGCGTTTGCGGGCTTTTTTCTGACCGTATTTCTTGCGCTCCTTCATTCGGGGATCGCGGGTCAGAAATCCCAGCTTCTTCAATGTGGGCCTGTTTTCCGGGTTTGCTACCAGAAGGGCGCGGGCTATTCCATGGCGAATCGCCCCAGCCTGCCCCATTGCGCCCCCTCCGTTCACCCTTATGATGACGTCATATTTGGTCAGATTGTGCGTTTCCTTAAGCGGCGCCTTGATAAGATCCTCCACCCCGGGATGGTTGTTGAAATGATTGCTCAGCGTGTCGTCATTGATGGTGAATTTTCCTTTACCAGGTCTTAAATATATCCTCGCTACCGAGGTCTTTCTTCTGCCGGTTCCCTGGTATTGCTCGATGGGTTTCACGGTCGTCATACTTTATTCCTCCCTTGCTTTTCGCGTTTCAAGTTTAAGGGAATGGGGTTTCTGCGCCTTATGAGGATGTTCCTGCCCCACATAGATGCGAAGGCGTTTCATCGTGGCGTGTCCCAGTCTGTTCTTCGGAATCATGCCCCAAACCGCCCTGCGGATTATTTCCTCAGGTTTGGTCTTCAACATTTTTGTCGCGCTGGCGGATTTCAAGCCACTGGGATAACCTGTATGCCAGTAATAAATTTTATCCGTCCATTTATTTCCCGTCATCTTGATTTTTTCCGCATTGATGACTATGATATGGGTGCGGGGCGATAGATGCGGGGCAAATACCGGAAGGTGTTTCCCCCTCAGAACACTGGCGATACGGGTTGCCAAACGCCCCAGTATCTGGTCCTTTGCATCCACAATATACCATTTCTCCTCGAAACTCTCTTTTTTGGGTGAAAAAGTCGTACGCATGGTTGAAAAAAACTCCTTTAGCTTTGTTACTACACAAAAAAAGCGTTAGAAACCTTACAAAACCCGATATTTGTGTCAAGTATGAATCTTTACTATCTTGAAATTTTTTTATGCCCCTTTTTCCCCTCCTTTCCCGGTTAATGTCGATACATTTTCCGCTGCCAGGAATAATCCGACCATTAATAGAAGCACAACTATCACCGTGATCTCCGATGATGTCCGGGATAAAATATATGCCATTACCCCCAGATACGCCGATATATAATAGAGCAGTAGAACCGCCCTTGTATGAGATAAACCCAGATTTAACAGTCTATGATGCAGGTGCTTGGTATCCGCGCGGAAGGGATGCTGACCGGTCATGATCCTCCGGAAAAAGGCGTGAGCCGTGTCAAATATCGGCATTCCAACAGCGACAAGGGGGATGATAAGGGTTAAAAATGCCGGCGCCTTGGTACTGGTTGTCAACGTCAGCGATCCCAGCAAAAATCCCAGCATCAAACTCCCCGTATCGCCCATGAACAGCCTCGCCGGATGAAAATTATGAGGTAGAAAACCCATAGACAGCCCGATTATGGCGCATGCCAGTATGGTCTCAAACGGATTTCCCCTTTGATGCGTGATGATCAGGATTGTTATTGTGGCGATGCCCGTTACCCCGGATGCCAGACCATCCAGTCCATCGATCAGGTTGATCGCGTTCATCATGATGAGGTACCAGAATATGGTGATCAGAATCCCAAACCAGCCCAGTTCCACGGTTCCCAAACCGGGGACGCTCATTTTCTCTATGCGGAATCCGAAATAATACATCAACACGGCGATGACCGCTTCCAGGGAAAATTTCAAGGCGGCGCCCGCCCCACGGGCGTCATCCCACAAACCTATGGTTACCACCAGCGCCCCCCCCAGGATAATGCCCATTATGTCTCTTTTGAAAAAGATCGCGGGGGGATAAACGAGGAACACGGCGATGAGGGTTATGACCAACCCCAGGTAGATGCCCACGCCGCCCCCATAAGGTATCGCCTTCTTGTGAACCTTGCGTTCCCCGGGTAGATCGTAAAATTCAACATATCGAGCCAGCGCCCGGATCGGATAGTTGATTAGAAAACAGGCAAAAAAGGCGATGATGAAACTCAGGATATAATAACTCATGAATAGACCTTTTCGGCTTCAATCTGGATAAGGATCAATTCATAAAACCCGCATTTCCGTCAATTAAAAAGGATTCAACGTTTGATGAAAAGGCGCATGACATTGGCGCAGACTTCCTTGATATTATAGAAGGCGTTTTCCATGGCTTTTGCCATGGGAACCGGTTCTCGAGTGATCGCAAAGGCAGCCGTCAAACCTGTAGAATACAGGTCTTCATACCCGCTTTTGATCCTTCCGGCAAAGGCAACCACAGGAATGTTCGCCCTTCCCGCCTCTTTGACGACGCCCCATACGACCTTGCCGTTCATGGTTTGCGCATCGAGGCATCCCTCGCCGGTCAAAACGAGGTCAACGCCCTTTAATTTTGCGCGAAAACGGGTTGCTTTCAGGATGATTTCTATGCCTCTTTGAAGTTCGGCGCCCAGAAACGCGTAAAGCCCCCCTCCCAGCCCCCCGGCTGCCCCGCTGCCCTTTACGGAGTTAAGATCAATACCCATATCCCGTTTGATTATTTCTGCCAGATGCGCCAAATTCTCCTCTAGAATCTCTACATCCCCTGAAGAGGCGCCTTTCTGGGGAGAGTAAATCCGGGCTGCCCCACGGGCGCCTGTGAAGGGATTATCCACATCGCAGGCGACTAAAATCTTCGTTTGATCTATATGCGAATCCCGTTTGGAAAGATCGATCCTTTGAATCAGGCGCAGTTTTCCTCCGGGAAGCCCCTTTGGCAAAATCCGCCCATGTTTATCCAGGAAACGGCAACCTAAAGCCTGCGCCGCTCCAACGCCCCCATCGGTTGTCGCCGAACCCCCGATCCCCATGATGATCTTTTTCGCCCCTTTCTTCAGGGCGCTTTTTATCATCTCTCCGGTTCCATAGGTTGTGGTTCGCATCGGATTCCGTTCCTTGCTTCTCAGCAAAATCAGCCCCGATGCCGTAGCCATATCCATGACTGCGGTTTTCCCATTTTTCAGTATGCCGTATTCCGCCCGGATTCGCCGCATCAGGGGATCGTTCACGCTGATGGCATGACGTCTTCCCCCCACTGCATCGAGAAGAATCTCCCTGCATCCCTCTCCTCCATCGGAAAGGGGATGGGATATGATCCGAGCTTTGGGGCAAACGGAACGGATTCCGGCTGCCATGGCTTCGCAAGCCTCCCTTGCGGCGCAGCTTCCCTTGAAGGAATCAGGCGCAAGGAGGATCACAAATCCTGAACCATGGCGATCTCGCCGCAATCCGGAAATTTGGGACAATTGACGCATTCCGCCCAGACCTTTTTGGGAAGCGTGTTTTTATCGACTTCCGTAAATCCCAGTTTTCCAAAAAATTCGGGTTTATAAGTAAGCAGAAACGCCTTGGGAATCTTAAGCTGCCGCGCTTCTTCCAGGGCAAGACGCACCAGCTCCTTTCCGATGCCTTTTCCCTGGCATTCCGAGGAAACGGCAACCGAGCAAATCTCCGCAAGGTCCTCCCACGTTATATGAAGGGCGCAGCATGCCCTGACTTTATGATCCACCTCACATACCCAGAAATCCCTGAGACGTTCGTAAATCTGGTTCAGGGAACGCGGGAGCATTTCATCTTTTGCCGCAAATTCCTGGATCAGTTTCTGGATTACCTTGGCGTCGCTGATGAACGCCTTGCGATACGCGATATGCGCTTTGTCTTTCATGGATATCCTTTACGCTCCTTGTTATGAATATCAACGAAAAAGTTTCGGAATTTTATTGATATAAGGCGGGGTGATGATCCCCTTTTCCGTTATGAAGGATCTGACATAAGGATGAGGCGTGACATCGAAAGCCGGATTGAATATCCCGACGCCTTTTTCCGGTATGATTCTCTTGCCTCCGCATATTTTCAATTCATCGCCCGGCCTCTCTTCAATGGGGATATCTCTCCCTTTTTTCAGGGATATGTCGAAGGATGAAAGGGGAGCGGCGACATAGAAGGGAATGCCATGCGCTTTTGCCAATACAGCCACGCCGTATGTCCCGATTTTATTGGCAAAATCGCCATTCGCCGCGATACGATCCGCCCCCACGATAACCGCGTCGATCATCCCCAGCTTCATGATATATCCCGCCATGTCGTCGCAGATCACCGTAACGGGAATATGATTGTGGGCGAGTTCCCATGATGTCAGTCGCGCCCCCTGCAACAAGGGACGGGTTTCATCGGCATATACGGTTATTTTCTTGCCGGCGTCGATGGCGCGATAGATCACGGCAAGGGCGGTGCCATAACCCGAAGTGGCGAGCCCCCCGGCGTTGCAATGCGTCAAAACGCGCGCCCCGTTCTTTAAGAGGCGCGCACCGGCGTCTCCCAGAGCCACGCAGGCTTCCCGGTCTTCCCGCAGGATCAGATGCGCCTCGTTCAGAAGCGCCTTTTTGATTTGGCGGATGGGAAAGGACTTCAGTGATTCCGCAACATGGAGCATCCGTTCGAGCGCCCAGAAAAGATTCACCGCAGTAGGGCGGGATGTCCCCAGAAAATCAGACGTTTTTTTCGCCTCTTGCAGGAATTGGGGGAAATGTTTCGCCTTGCTTCCTCGAATCCCCAGGTAAAGTCCATAAGCTGCGGCGACGCCGATGGCAGGCGCTCCGCGTATTCGCAATGCGCGGATGGCTTCCCACATCTCCCGGGCGGTTCGGATTCTGCGGTATTTCAGCTTTTCCGGGAGTAAGGTTTGATCTATGATCTGGCAGAAACCGTTTTTCCAGGTGATCGTTTCTACAGGCATTTATGCTTGCTCTTCTCCTTGATGTTTCCCTTGTATTGTTTGAGGAGGGATTTGTCCTGCTGGGCGCTGCTCCCCAGAAGGGCGCGAGTCATCTTTTCCGCCTCTCCCTCTCCTGTTTGGGAAAATGCGTTGATCTGGTACAGCGC
>JAFGFK010000419.1 GCA_016931135.1 Candidatus Sumerlaeota bacterium
ATATAATCCGATTACTACGAGTTTTCCATATAAGGGATGACAATATGAAAAAACGCAATGAAGATTATTTTTCCCGGCGTGATTTTATAAAAGCGCTGGGAGGACTGTCTCTTTCCCTTCTAACTTCCTGTAGAACCATCGACTTATTACAGACAAATCAAACAAAAAATAAAACGCTATCCAAATCAGGAAACGATATGCATATATCCAATAATAAAAAGCCAAACCTGATATTCGTTTGGGCGGATCAGCTTCGCTATCAATCATGCGGCTTTGCGGGAGATTTGAAAGCCATTACCCCGAATCTGGACTACTTTGCCAATGAAGGCGCAGTTTTCACAAATGCCATATCGGGTCATCCCGTATGCTCCGCATACCGCGCCTCGTTATTAACGGGCAAATATACGACATCCACCGGCATGGTCATCAATGAACTGCGTATGAATCCGAATCACGAGTGTTTCGCCCACGTTTTGAACAAAAACAACTATCAAACCGGATATATCGGGAAGTGGCATCTGTGGGCGAATGAACTGGGAAACCATAATGATCCTAAAAATTCCTTCGTTCCACCAGGTCCGTACCGGCTGGGTTTTGACGATTTCTGGGCTGCCTATAACTTCAATCACAATTATTACAAGGGATTCTATCATACAGACAGCCCTGAGAGAATTGCTGTGGAAGGTTACGAACCGGACGCCCAGACCAATATGGCAATCGACTTTATCAACCGACACGCAAATTCAGACCATCCCTTCGCCTTATTTCTATCTTATGGCGCGCCTCATGATCCCTGGAGCAGGAATAATGTCCCCCCTGAATTCCTGGGACTATTCGCTGATGAAGGCGATACTCCGCGATTTTCGCTCCCTCCCAATTACAAGGATCAGAACGATCCCTACTCCGACAGTTGGGGCATATTCAAGGATCCGCGGCAACGCAAAAATATTCCCGAGATGCTGCGAGCGTATTACGCCATGACAACGAATCTGGATTGGAATTTCGGCAGATTGACGAGAGCCCTGGATAAGGCGGGAATCCGGGAAAACACGATTGTGGTCTTCACCTCGGATCATGGGGAGATGCTCGGATCGCAAGGAAGGCGCGCGAAAAACATCTTTTACGAGGAAGCGGTACGGATTCCGTTCCTGATTCGCTTTCCGGAAAAAATTCCCGCAGAAACAAAAAGCGACGCGTGCCTGAATGCGCCCGATATCATGCCGACAATCCTCTCCATGATGGGGCTGGATATTCCGGAAAAAGTAGAGGGAATGGACCTGAGCGGTTGCGCATACGGAATTCCGTGTGAGGAGCCAAAAGCCGCCTTTATGCAGAATACCGGCGCCTGCGCAATATGGGAGGATGGTTACGAGTGGCGCGCCCTACGCGACAAACGTTATACCTACGCCATCTATAAAAAAGATGGAAAGGAACTTTTGTTCGATAATCAAAACGATCCTTATCAAATTCAAAACCTGGGGGGTCTTCCTGAATACGCGGAAACCATGCATTCATTTCGCGCTCTATTGAAGCAATGCAGGGAGGAAATCGACGATAATTTCGAGCTCAGCTCCTGGTATTGCGATCACTGGACGCAAGATCGGATTATTACCTGGAGCGGCAGAGGCTCGAATAAATGAAAAATGTAAAATAGACAATGAAAAATAAAAAATTCAGGTATGGAAATTAAATTTTGGATGATTTGGGACAACAGTAGCATATATATTTTGAACGGATAAAAAGGAGGATTTCCCATGAAGAAGAATCGCAACATGCGCGCCGTGATACAGGCATGGTTAAAACGGCATCTTCTGCAAACCGCCTACATCGGCGGATTGTCATTCCTGGTGAATTGTCATCTTGATCATGCGGCGCCGCCTGAAAAACCGCAAAGAAAACCCAATATTATCGTCATCCTTTCCGATGACCACGGATATTCTTCTGTTGGATGCCAGGGATTGAGCGACATTCCCACGCCGAACATAGATTCCATCGCCCGGAACGGCATCCGGTTTACCAATGGGTATGTGACCTGTCCGATCTGCAGCCCCTCGCGCGCCGGTCTTCTTACCGGAAGATACCAGCAGCGGTTCGGACATGAAGACAATCCAGGTCCCATACCTGTGTGTTCTCCGAATTTCGGGCTTCCCACTGATGAAAAGACTATGGCGGATTACCTGAAAGAGGAAGGATACGCAACCGGCATGGTTGGGAAATGGCATCTGGGGCATCGCCCGGAGCTTCATCCACAGAACCGTGGATTCGATGAATTTTTCGGTTTTTTGCACGGAGCGCATTCTTATTTGGATCCCGGGCTTGATTCCAGAGATCCAATCGTTCGCGGCAATGAAAAGGTGGATGAGAAGGAGTATCTCACCGACGCCTTTGCACGGGAAGCGGCGTCATTCATCGAACGTCACAAGAATGAAACGTTCTTCCTCTACCTCCCCTTCAATGCGATTCACTCCCCGGATGAAGCGCCTGAAAGGCTTGAGGGGAAATTTACTGAGATTGAGCATCCAGCTCGCAGAACCTGGGCAAAGATGCTGACCGCGCTGGATGAAGGAGTTGGCAGGCTTCTAACAAAGGTGAGAGAGGAAGGTCTTGAAGATAATACCCTGATATTCTTCCTGGGAGACAACGGGGGATATCCGGTTGGCGGGATCGATTCCAACATCCCCTTGAGAGGTCGAAAGGCCGACACGTTCGAGGGAGGCATCCGGGTGCCGTTCATGGTTCAGTGGAAGGGGCGACTTGATTCCGGAAAGGTATATGAAAATCCCGTCATCTCACTCGATATTCTGCCAACATCTCTGGCTGCTGCGGGTGGAGACATTAATCCCGTGGTTGAGGGGGTGAATCTCCTTCCCTATCTGAAGGGAGAAAATCCGGGGAATCCGCACGATAGTTTATTCTGGCGGCTGTGCAAAAAATCCGGCGCAAGGGTAGGCGATTGGAAGCTCGTCGATAACGGCGATGGAAAGGAAATGCTGTTCAACCTGGCTGATGACATCGGGGAACAAAACGATCTTTCGATCTCAAATCCGGAAAAATTCAAGGAAATGAAATCGGCATATCGGGATTGGGATTCCAAAAACATAGAACCGAAGTGGCTGGATGGGCGCAAGACAAGAAAACGCAGATAATCAGCGTATTGATTCTTCTTCCAAGCGTATCTCTATCGTATTGATAAATAACTTGGTTCAATTGATATAAAATTGAATTCTTAATTGTCCCGTCTTTTGTTGGGGGAAGCCTTGGTATGCTGTCGAATCAGGTTGGCAATGTCAATTCTACCCCGCCTCTCCGCCAATGTCGCAGCATCCATATTCTCAACCCTTTGAGATGTATCCGCTCCCCTATCGAGAAGGATTTTGACAATTTCCTGATGCCCTGACACGGCTGCGCATAGTAAAGGCGTCCATCCTTTTTTTGTTTCAGAATTGAGATTCGCGCCCAAAGACAATAGATGCCTCACGGAATCTATTTGACCTGTATTGGATGCGATAATCAAAGCGTTGAATCCATCTTCCACTCTGGCATCTACTGATATGCCCTTTGACACAAGCATCGTGGCTAATGATTTTCCGTTTGTACGCGATCCTTCATAAGCCATCACGAAATTCAGATCAGGGAAGAGCCGGAATGCCTCATTGTAATACTGTTGCGCCTGGTTCTCCGGTTGTTTTTGGTTTATGATGAGGTCAGCCCATTTAGCGTACAGACATAATGCCAAGATTCGCCTGCCCACGCCATAGTTACTAATACTTAGCGCCTCTCGAGCTTGTATAATTGCCTCATCGATTCTTCCAAGTTCACTCCGAAGAAAATCGGCATAATTCCCCTTTGCCCATGCATTGGTAGGATCTAATTTGCAGATTGATTTATAAAGATCTTCGGCTTGTTCATATTTTTTCTGATTTTTGCAATCGTCAAGCAGGTATGAATACGCGGAGAGCAAAGCTTGCTTATCCTTGGTTCCATTCTGTAAAATAATTTGATAACGAGCGGTCGCCTTTTCTTTATCGCCCAAGGCAATAAATAATTCTGCCCAGTTCAAATGGAGCCATGGATCATCGGCGCCTATTGATTCAGCCCTTGTAAGCGCATCATTTGCCTCTTTAAATCGCGCCTGTTGAGTATAAATATACCCCAATAGCACGTAACCCTCCGCATAATCAGGGTTGATTTGTAATGCCGACTTTATTGTTTTTTCGGCGCGCTCCAGTGTGCCGGGTTGATACTGACCTGCGCTATAAATAGTTCGCCCATTTCTACGATTAACATTATACATATAACCATGTTTTATGTGGTATCGAGATAGTTCCTTAAGCGCATGGTAGTTCTTTGGATCTGCAGCCAGGATTTTATCCAGTTTTTCCTTCGCTTCATCAAGAACCTTCCTCTCCCCATGCCATGAATCCAGAAGGTCCTTAACCTGAGCGATCTGGCTCATTATTTCATCCGTTCCAGAGATCGTCGAATTCTGAGACGCCGCAAAATTTCCAGCAAACAACACAAATAATAAAAGCAAAATCCATTGAATGATCCTATTTCTTATCATCGTTATCCCCCTTGATAATATATTCTTGTTTATTACGCCGAATTGAAAAAGACAATAGAAAACTGTGTTGTGATATTTCAAGATTAAACCAGAATGCCTCAAATTCAGGAACGAAATGGCGCTCATGGGTAGAGAATACGAAGCATCCTCCCTGTTTGAGAACACGCCTGATTTCTCCGCAACTCGATCAGGAAAATTTTTTGAAGCGGAATTTGAGAACGGACCAGAGGCTTACGAGCATGATTTTCGCATTGAAGCTGGATTTTCCGGCGCGGCGTTCTTCGAAAAGGATGGGCGTCTCGGTAAACTTGAAGTTTTTCTTTTTGCAACGCCATAATACTTCCTGCACGATCGCGGGTCCATTGGATTCAATGGTATCGAGATCGATTGCCTGGAGAACCTTTCTGTGAAAGACGCGATAACCGGAGGTGCAATCCCTGATTTTCAATCCGAGAACAAGGCGGATATAGAGATTGGCGGCGCGGGTGATGAGGAAACGGATAAAAGACCTTCCCTTTTCCCCGCCGCCTTTTACGAGGCGGGAACCGATGACAATATCGGCGTCTTTCGCAGCGTCAAGAAGAGAAGGAAGGAACCTGGGATGATGGGAATAATCCGCATCCATTTCCACGACAAGATCGGCTTTTTTTCCCAGGGCGAATCTGAATCCCGCAACGCCTGCGGAGCCGCGTCCTTTCTGGTTTATGCGATGAATCAGAAACACGCGATCGGAAGATTCCATTTTTTTGCGCGCCAGGGCGTGCGTCCCATCAGGGGAATCGTCGTCGATCACGACGATAGAGAGATCATGCCTCAGGGAAAGGAGTTCCTCCATGAGAGAAAGTATGTTGCCGGATTCATTGAAAGTGGGGAGGGTAACCATAACGGACATCGGGGGGAACCTCATTTATTTCCGGGTGATTTTTTTGTTTTTTTTCGCGATTTATGATAGCATTTCTCGCAAATGATGGTGATGTGATCCACATCAGCCCTGGCAAGGGCATAGGCGTTATCGGGAATCACTGGCGCGCCGCAATTCTCGCACTTGTTTTTTTTCCTGACGCAGCGTTGACAAAGAGCGAGATCGCCGATCATCCAGGCGTTGTTTTCCTTTTTATTCATTCTGATGGATTCCCCGCATTCGCAGCATTGGAGTCCGAAGCGGATGCCGTAATTTCGGTAAGGGATGGCTTCATCCCACAAGAGAGAACGGCACAAAAGGTGCTCCGGGGGAAGGCTGTAGTCGCGGTCGATGGCGAGGGTTTCCGCTTTTCGGAGAATCCAGGCGGCGAATTCCCTGGTGACTTCCTTGTAGCGTATCATGCCGGATTGCTGATTCAGGAGTCCGACGATCTGATGAAAATCCTCCTCCTTTTCCACAAGGTCGGCGTAACTGCTGAGAATGCCCTTATCCCATCGATCGATGAGGGTGAAGGA
>JAFGFK010000420.1 GCA_016931135.1 Candidatus Sumerlaeota bacterium
CTGGATGATTTCATCCGCGACAAGCTCCCGCATCTCACGCGGGAAGACCTTGTCATCATCCTCGGAAAAGAGCAGAACATCGAAGGCTTGGAAAACCTCCTGGAACGCATCAAGTCCATGGAAGCGAAGCTGGGAGCGGTTCTCATCAATCCCATCTATGAAAGCTTTCCGGGATTCGACGCCGTAGTGAAGCTCCGGCTCGATCCGACCGGACTCGTGATTTACAACGAGATGCTTGCGGAGTACGCCACCAAGCTGGTAATAAACGCCATTACGACAGGGGCGCATATTTTATCGGGAAAGGTTTATCAGAACCGGATGATCGATCTGAACATCTCCAACAACAAGCTGTTTTACCGAACGATATATATTCTGAGGGACATTGTCGGGGTGGATGAAGAAACAGCGCGCCTCAGCATCCTGCGTTC
Organism: Candidatus Sumerlaeota bacterium; assembly: GCA_016931135.1. Lineage (GTDB taxonomy): Bacteria > Sumerlaeota > Sumerlaeia > MWCT01 > MWCT01 > JAFGFK01. The sequence continues at coordinate 429 of JAFGFK010000420.1, forward strand.
GATCTATGAAACGGATCATCCTACGAAAGAACGCCTGGACGCCCCCATATCAGAACATATCGCAGCTGGTCTTTGGAAAGATAAAATGGTTCCCAAGGCCATTTTAATGGCAACGGGAAAGTTCACTTACTCCGAGGCGGAAGAAGCCCTGGAAAAAGAACCGATCGTGAGGGCGATCATCGAAAAAATCGCCGTAAAATAATGCCGCGCGCTATCAAATCGTTGAAAAGAATAGATCCCCTTACTCCAGCTCAGAGAAAAAAAACGATGCAGAGCGTCAAGAGTGAGGATACAAAACCGGAAATCAAAATCAGAAAACTGATTTTCAGCCTGGGATATAGATATCGTTTGCATAGAAAAGACCTTCCGGGGAAGCCTGATATTGTTTTTCCCTCGCGAAAGAAGATCATATTCGTACATGGGTGTTTTTGGCATGGGCATAATTGTAGAAGCGGTCAAAATCAACCCAAGACAAACCAGAAATACTGGAAGGCGAAAATCAGAAAGAATGTGAAAAGAGACTTCAAAAATATTGAAAATTTGAAACAATTGGGGTGGAATCCTTTAATAATATGGGAATGCGAAATAAAGGACGCGAAAAGAATAAAAAAGCGGATAAAGATTTTTCTAAAAAATTGAATGAAATTTGATTTTTGAATTAATAAAAATATGAAAAAGATAAAGTATATCGATTTGTTTTGCGGTATTGGCGGCTTCAGAATAGCTATGGAATCCGCCGCGGAAGAATTGGGAATTTCTTCAAATTGCGTTTTTTCCTGCGATATAGATATTCATTGTCAAAAATCTTATGAACAAAATTTTCATGAAATGCCATTTGGAGATATTTCAAATATAGATGAAAACGATATTCCCGATCATGATATTTTACTTGCCGGATTTCCTTGTCAACCTTTCAGCGTAATTGGACAACGAAAAGGATTTGAAGATACGAGAGGGACGTTATTTTTCGATATCGCAAGGATTGTAAAAGCGAAAAAACCTTTTGCGTTCGTTTTGGAGAACGTCAAACTTCTTGCAGGTCACAATAAAGGAAAAACATTAAGCGTCATACTGGAAACTCTTTATGATTCAGGGTATTTCACCACATATAGGATATTAAACGCGTTAGATTTCGGCTTACCCCAAAAAAGAGAAAGAATTTTTATTGTTGGATTCAAAGATAATATAGATTTTGAATGGCCCAATGGCGGTTTCCCAAGAAAGAGCCTTGGAGAGATATTGGAAAGAAAGGTTCCTGAAAAATTTTACGCCTCTGATTATATAAGAAAGAAGAGATTTCAGAAACGCGATCCAACGAAAGAAATAACGATATGGCACGAGAACAAATCTGGAAATATAAGCGCATACCCTTATTCCTGCGCATTAAGAGCTGGCGCTTCCTATAATTATCTTCTCGTGAATGGAGAGAGAAGATTGACTCCTCGAGAGATGCTGCGTTTACAAGGATTTCCCGACTCATTCAAGATAGCGCGTCATTATTCTCAAACAAGAAAACAGGCTGGTAATAGCTTGCCCATACCCGTCGCAAAAGCAATAATTCACAATGTGATTGTCGCTTGCGGGTGGGGGAAAGAAAAGAAATACAATTTAGAATGCTCATCAATAAATAAACAATATATGGCAAATAACGGGGATTTCATCTCTATTGAAAGGTTAACGTAAAATTGAATTTCCCGCGCGCATCAGGCGTTATTCTTCACCCGAGCTCAATCCCCGGACCTTTTGGAATCGGGGAACTGGGAAAAGAGGCGTTCGACTTTATCGATCTTCTCGATCGAACGGCGCAAGGTTTATGGCAATTGATGCCGCTGGGGCCTACCGGATACGGCGACTCCCCCTATGCCTGCCTTTCCGCCTTCGCCGGAAATCCGCTCCTCATCAGCCTGGAAAAACTCAAGGAGCAGGGGCTTCTCTCTCCTAATGATCTTAAGAACAAACCGGAATTTTCTTTTGACCGCGTGGACTTCGGCAGCGTCATCCCCTGGAAGATGGAAATCCTTTATAAGGCGTACCGGAATTTCCGGAGCGATGCGCAAAATTCCCAAAAGAGCGCCTTCGATCAGTTCTGCATGGATCAGGCGTTCTGGCTGGAGGATTTCTCCCTGTTCATGGCGTTGAAACAGGTTCACCAATCCGCATGGAAAGACTGGCATCCGGAACTAATCCGCCGCGATCCCCGCGCCCTTTATAAAGCAGCGTCGGAGCACGCGGACCTCGCATCCGCCTACAAGTTTTATCAATACCTGTTTCAAATTCAATGGCATGATGTGCGGAGTTACGCCAATCAGAAAGGCATTCGCATCATCGGCGACATCCCGATCTTCGTGGCTTATGACAGCGCGGAGGTCTGGGCGCAGCAGAATCTGTTTCATTTGGATGAAACGGGAAAACCCACAATTGTCGCAGGCGTTCCGCCGGATTATTTCAGCAAAACAGGACAGCTCTGGGGAAATCCGCTCTACCGGTGGGATGTCATGAAAGATTGCGGATTCAAATGGTGGATCGAACGATTCCGGAAAAATCTTGCGCTGTTCGACATCATCCGTTTGGATCACTTCCGCGGATTCGAGGCGTACTGGGAGGTTCCGGCGCATCATAAAACCGCCATGAACGGAAAATGGGTCAAAGCCCCGGGCGCCGAACTTTTCCATACGATAAAAGGCGCGATAGGCGATGTCGCCATCATTGCAGAAGACCTCGGCGTGATCACGCCGGAGGTGGAGGCGCTGCGCGACGCATTTAGTTTTCCCGGAATGAAAATCCTCCAATTCGCCTTTGGAAGCGGCTCTGACAATCCCTACCTTCCCCACAATTACATTCCGAATTGCGTGGTTTATACCGGCACGCACGATAACGACACCTGCATCGGATGGTACAGAAATTCTTCTACTCCCGGGGAACAGGATCACATCCGGCGCTATACAGGAACGAATGGATCTGAGATCAACTGGGATATGATACGCCTGGCGTTTTCATCCGTGGCGCACAGCGCCATTGTTCCGATGCAGGATATACTGGGGCTGGATGGTTCCGCCCGGATGAATTTTCCCGGGAAGCCATCGGGGAACTGGATCTGGCGTTTTGAATACAGCCAGATGACGAATTCGATCGAAACCCGCCTCAGGGATTTGACGCGCCTTTTCGGAAGGGCGAAAAAACAATCCTGAATAACCGTTTCATCCAATCTGGATGGGATAATTTTAAATGCCAGATATTTTCCCTTCAAATTGTTATTGCCTTTATTCTTCAGATTCGTTTATAGAATAAATCATAACTGTTATGGAAGGCTCAAACCGGGCAATGAAGAAACTCCGCATCTATATAGACACATCCATTATCGGTGGTTGCCTGGATAAAGAATTCCAGGACGAAAGCCGGGCATTGTTCGATATGGCTCAAAAAGGTGAAATCACCCTTTTGATATCCGACTTACTCCGGGCGGAATTGGAACGAGCCCCGAGGGAAGTTCAGGAAATTTTATCTGATCTTCCTGATGAATCTCTTGAACTGGCGTACTCCTCTAAAGAAAGCGAGAGATTGAGGAATCTCTATCTTCAATCGGGTTTTATTCCGTTAATCTAAGGGAAGGATATAACATGATTCATATATGCAGTCCCCTGGAGGTGGTATGAAATGGGAAATAAAAAGTCCTTTGACTGCGTCGAGATGAAATATAAGATTCAGGAAAAAATGAATAAAGAATTCAAAAATTTATCCGATGAAGAAATTTTCTCTCGACTCAGGATGGAAGAAAAAAATTCACAAAGTCCTATTTCCCAAAAATGGCGGCAACTGGAGAAAAAAGCAGTATTCGCTGAAAAATAATACGAACGTCTCTCCCTTTCAAACTGGAGGAACGGATGATCGTTATTCTCAAAGATATTCCTGTTCTACAGTGCGGGCGATGCCTGGAATATATTCTGGAAGATTCCGTGATGCGCCGCGTGGAAGAAATCCTTTCCATAGTAAGCCAGGATTCCGAACTCCAGGTTGTTCGCTTTGCTGCATGAAGAATGCGAATTTCATAAACGCGGAGACGCAAAGGCGCGGAGAGATCAGGATATAAAATCCGCAAATTCCCCGGATTTCCGCAGATGATTCCAATTTATCAATCTGATTCTATCTATAATCTGAGTAAACCTGCGTTGTCGGATTCAAATGTTTCAGGATGAATGTATTCCAATATGCTTTTTACCTTCCGTTCCTTAATCTATTTCGCGTACTTTCGCGCTTTTCACAGTAGATAATCTATGTGTTCTCTGCGGTCTATGCGGTTAATAAAAAGATACGGATAGAAATCCTTATACCTACGCGGATTGTCTGGCGTAATCAAATACGGGCATTATGACTGTTCTTGCAGGCTTCAATCTCTTTCTGGATAGATTAATCAAAAAATCCGCAACGTCCGGAGAATAGGTTTTCTCTCCGCATTGTAAACATACCTCTGC
>JAFGFK010000046.1 GCA_016931135.1 Candidatus Sumerlaeota bacterium
CTGGGGCGCCAGGGGCTCTGGATCGATGAAATGTGCTGCTGGAACGATGCCAAAAGCTCCTTCCAACGTATCTTCAGCACTTTTCATGATGTGGTGTTTCTCCTGGAGAAGTTCAGTTTACATCTGGGGGGCGATCATGAATATTTTCTTCGCCTTCCCTCCGCCTTTGGGGGATTACTCGGATTGATCTTTATCTTTCCCCTGGGATATATTCTCTTCGATGACAAAAAGGCCGCCCTTTACGCCCTTATTCTCCTGGCGTTTTCTCCCATCAACATCTATTATTCCCAGGATGCGAATTATTACGGCTTGATGATGGGTTTTACGGTCGCTTCTCTTTATTTTCTTTTTCTCTTTATGAAAAATCACAATCCTCTGTGGCTTATATTCTACGGGATAACCATCTATATCAATTATTATGTCCATCTGGCGAATATCCTTCTCATCGCCTGCCAATTAGTCACATTGGGAGCCTTTATAGTATTGGATGGAGGTTTCAGGCGGCGCATAATATCCCTTTTTAAGAAGATCACGCAAAACAAGGCGGCGTTCGTCTTATCCGGCGCCGCTGCCCTTGTCATTATGGGTTATGGGGGATATCGTTTCTTCCGTTTTATTTATAGAATGGCGATAAGGCCCTATGGGACGGTTCTCGCCGAAAATTTCGAGTTTTCCCCGCGTTTTTTCCTCAAACTTGCCATGGATTATGGCGTCGCTTTTCAGCAATATTCCCCCGGGATATTGGCGCTGACGGCTGTTGTGATTATACTTTTCTTATGGGGCATGGCGTATTCCTTCCGGAAAAATCGTTTCTTCGCTCTTTTTGTCTTTTTATCTTGGACCCTTCCGTTTCTTGCCATCTACATCAAGAAAATCGGACATTTCTATCACTGTCGATATACCTCTTTTATTGTTCCCGGTTATCTTCTTCTAACGGCTGCAGGCATTCGCCGCATCGAGGAATTCCTTCGCTCGAAGGCAAGAGACAAGATAGCGAAAACATCTGTTCTGGCAATCTTCGGGATTCTCTCTGTGGGAATGGTTCCCAATCTCTGGAGATATTATACGGGACATAAACAGGACTGGAAAGGCGCAGTCGCTTATCTGAAGAACAATCTGGAATCCGGGGAAAAAGTAACCAGCAATCTTTTCTGCAATGATTCCAGTCTTCGTTTTTATTTCCAGCGTTTAAGCATGGATGAGAAACCCATCATCAAGCTTGCCGGAGAATTCCGGGGAGCGCCTTATTCCGGGCTTTTCCGTTTGAAAAAATTGTGTTTCCTCGAACCAGGCGTTTATTTTGCCATCTCTTATACCCGCTATGAAGATCAACGGATGTGGAATTGGGTCAAAGCCCACTTCAACGAGGTTTTCCACCGCCCATCCCTTCATCCCGAAGAATTCAACAGGGAAGGCAAGGAGGTCATCCTTTACAAATTCAAATACTCCGGGGCTTTTGTCTTCCCCCCTTACGCCTATCATCATGACTGTGATCCTCCGGCGGATTGGAAGGCGGGTTTTGATAAGGAAATCCTCTTCGGCGCAAAGGGGCAATTCCGAATCGTTTTCGAGTGTGAAAACATTTCAGGGGATGGCGAGTATCGCATAACGGCAAAAATGCCCGGTGGGGGAGAAACCTCTGAAAACGCCCTTGTTTCTCGAGAAGGAGAAAGGAATTTCTTAACCGCCATTCTTGACTTGAAGGAAGGTCCCCATGTTCTCAGTCTCGATACATCCGGCTCTCCTGTGGAAAAAGGGAAAATCGTCAGAATATCCATATACCCCGAAATATCGGGAGTCTATCACAGGGAAGCGGAAGATACGGATATGTATCACCCAACCGTATGGAAAAGAATCGAGAACATCAAAGGGGCTTTATGTTTCACGCTCGAACGAAGCAATTATGTATATTATGACAGGATTCCTTTTACAGAAGAGGGGCGTTATGGAATCAGGATCAGGGTATTGGAGGATAAACCGGGACCGGTCACCCTGGAAGCGTCTTTGGATTGGAATCCCGTTGGCGTTTTTGTCCTGTCAAAAGGCGACAATGCGTGGACGGATTGTCAATTCCCCCTGGAAGTCCTACCTGGAGATCATACGCTTTCCTTTCATTTCCTGTCTCCTCCTAGGGATGTGGACAAGCTGATTTCCGGGAAGATGCCTTCGGATCGCGATCAGGATACGGATCTGCATCTGGATTATTTTGAAATCAAGCCTTTAAAAGCGGATGAGAATTTTCCGGATACGCGTTTTAATCCGAGAATCCCCGTTGTACGCAAACCGTCGCATTGGCCCGATGGTTTTGAAAATCCTCATAAGAGGGGATCTCTGGCTTCGGGATGGCAATTGAATCCCCCTCATGAGATTGTCTTTGGATTTGAAAAGGAAGCGACTCGTGAAAACGCCGTGGGGGTTGTTGTTCCATACGATTCGAAAGGGCTCACGCTCATCTCGCCCCTCATACCCGTGAAACCAAACGAGATCTTTTATTTCTCCGCATGGCTCAGGGTTCAGGGCATGGCGAATCATACGGCGAATATGAGAGCGCTGTATCTGGATCAGAACAACCAGTCCATAAAAGGGGAGATCGTGAATGCGGATGGAATCACGGGAGATACGGATTGGATACGCCAGGCGTATATGCGGCAGGCGCCTCCGGGCGCCGTCCGGGCGGTTCTTCTTTACTGGATTTATCCCAATTCCCGAAGACCCTCCACATCCAAAGGAGTTTGTTATATTGATTATCCCCGATTTGAACGGTTTCCCGAGGGTCTCTGATTTTCCCATCCTTTCTGCCGGAAAATTTCTCAAGCTCCTTTTTTCATCCTTTCGTATCTTTTACTACCCACAAGCAAGTTTTACTGAAAATAAATTATGTCGTATATCAGTTGAATCGGAAACAGGCGGTTTAAGGGTGAAAGGCCACATCTTGTTCCCAAAACCCTATTTTTCGCGCTTCTCAAGGGGTAAAAATGGGGAAATCCTGATTTTTTAAGCCTCAAAATGGCGAAAAGCGTTAAAATTCGCGCTTTTTCGAAAAAATTTCCTTGACGGGGGATCAACTTATGGTTAAATCCGGTTTTAAAGAATAAATTAATCGGAAGGCAAGATAAAAGGCGTTTTGAATCAATGCCTCATGATCAGGACATGATACAAGATATGACGTTTTATAAGAACCTGATATACCAAATCAGGCAATGAATTCAATATTTGAAAGGAGGTGAAGAGCTCATGACAAAAGCCGAATGGGTCGAAGCAGTGGCAAAAGCCGCTGATTTAAGCAAAGCCAAAGCCCAGGAAGTGATCGACGTCACTTTCGATGAAGTTTCCAAAGCGATCAAAAAGGACAAGAAATTTTTGGTTCCAGGTTTTGGAAGCTTTGTCGTAACCAAACGCAAAGCCCGCAAGGGACGCAATCCCAAAACCGGAGAGGAAATCAAAATCAAGGCGTCGAAATCCGTACGTTTCAAACCTGCCAAAAGTTTGAAAGACGCCGTGTGATTTCCTTAACCAATCCTTCAGGGTCAATGGTTTTTTTTCTTTCCGTTATGGGAAAGAACGTCATGAAAATAGGGCGGTCGAAAAACCGCCCTTTTCTTTTTTTATTATGGATGGATGGTCTCGATTTTCGTCAATCTCATGCGCCAGCGGAATTCCCCAAAATAAAGATTGCGGTCTCCTGATTCGATCTCGCCCCGCTGGAAGTCCACGGTCTCCGATCGAAAATCAGCCTTTTGCGGCCTCAGCCTGGCGTTATTTCTGGCATTGGCTTCCAGTCTCCACGGATCCAGATTGCCGTAATAGAAATCACGGAGGAACATCCGGTCGGTTTCCGGGAGCGTGGATTCATGGATCGCCCATACTCCCATGTAGGGATCCACAGGAATCCATCCGTAGGGCTTTATATAGATTGCCGCCCAATCGTGCATGCCCCATCTCTCCCCCCCGATGCATTCCCATCCGGATCGCCAGGCGGCAGGGACGCCCGAACACCGGCACAAGGTTATGAAAAGCAGCCCCAGCTGACCGCAATCCCCGTATCGCTTTTCGTAAACGTACATGGGGATGTTCAGCAAAGTGGAGTATTCCCTGGCATAGCTGTAAACGATGTTGTCGCAAATCCAGTTGTATATCTTTTTCCCTTTTAAATAAGGGTTGGACTCATCTCCAACAATGGTCTTTGCCAGTTCTCTCAGCTCGGGTGTGAACAGGATATTGGGAGGTTCTCTCCGGGTAAATCTCCCGAATATGGGGTCATCGCCATAAGGTTGCACTTTTCCCGCATCTATCTTTGAATAAATGCCATAACCGGTAAATTCATACTCCAGGGAAAATGTCGGCGTGGTGGTTTTCTCCGCCGCTGTTTCAAAATAGACGGATCGGATATTGCTCTCCGGTATGTCTATGGATGCCGGTTCTGGTTCGGCTTTTTTAATCGTGATGTCCTTCTGGTAGGGGGTTCTGCGGGGAAAGGGCGCCCATACTTTGATCATCTCGCCGGGATTGACTTTTCCTTCTTTGGGGGTAATGGTATGCAAAGCGCCCAGTCTGAGGGGAAGGACATAAGGAGATTTGCCTTTATTGCCCTCTGTCTCGATTTTTTTCGCCATGGACAGAACCTTTTCACCCCAGGCGTCTTTTTCCGAATGAGATTTGAACCGTTTTCTGATTTCCGGGTAACGTTTTGCCAGGTTACTCACAGAGGAAGAGAAGAAGAACTTTTTTCCGTCGATCATCTGAATGTCGAATTTTCCTTCCGATTCCCATTTTTTCAACTCTTCATCCCGGAAATCCCGAATCTTGTTTCTGCAGCTGTTTTGGATTTCTTCTTCGGTGGTATCGTAATCCTGGCGGATGCGCCGGATTCGTTCCTTTTCCCAAAGAAGGGCTTTCTTTTCCATTTCCGGAACCGTCTCCATAGCCCTGGAGAGCAAATCCTCGGCTTGTTTGAATTCTCCCGAGTGCGACATCCTGCGGGCTTGTTCGATTGTTTGCTCATGGGCGTTCCCGACATTCTGGCAATACATGAAACCTGACGCCATAACCATAATCATGGTAATACGAAACGCGGTAATTTTAATGGGATTTTTCATAGGGGACTCCTTAAATAAATCTATAAAGTTATGTTTTTACATTCGCGTCATTATGTAAAGCATAAAGTTCAATTGAACAATAATCGAAAAACTGATGTGCGGAGCGCCCCGTAAAAGACAGCTGCGGCGGGGAATGGGGACCCGCCGCAGCTGGTGAGATATGGATGGGGTTTAGGGGGAGATGGATACTTTTTGTATCTCAAAAATCCTTTTCCATACAATTTGTTGATATCACATTTTGTTCTTTTTGTCATCTTTAATTTGACATAATTTCATTGGGTTTGCCTTGACATGCGTTTCAAATTTAACCTACATATTTTATATTATTCATAGGGGAAACCTTGATGAGACGCTCGAGGTTTTCTCTTTTGCAAGTATCGGTGATATAATATTCAATCAGGCGGGTTTGAAAGCGATTTGAAAGAACAAATCATTACGCTCGAGCCGGAAGAAATACTTGATTTTTGCGGAAAAGGGGATTCCCGAATCCGGGAAATGGAGAAACGCCTTAATGTGAAAATCATTCTTCGGGGCAATGAAATCAGATTAATGGGATCCGCGTCATCGGTTGACAAGGCATCCGTGGTGATCGAAGAACTCCTTGAAATTCATCGCAAGGGCGGTTCCATGGAAGATGAAACCACAAAACGAAGAAAACTGATTTACGCCCTTAATAAAGCGAACGGAGAGGAACAACCCGAACTCCGCGATATCTTTCTCGATGAGATTCCTGTTCCCCTGAAAAAAAGGCATATCACGCCTATGACAAAGGGACAGAAACTGTATGTTGAAGCTATCCGGAGTTCTGACATCATATTTGCGATTGGCCCTGCCGGCACCGGCAAAACATACCTGGCGATGGCTATGGCTGTTTCGGCGCTGATGAAGGGGAATGTCCGGCGCATCATTCTGGTACGACCCGCTGTGGAAGCCGGGGAAAAACTGGGCTTTCTTCCGGGAGACCTTGCGGCGAAACTGGACCCTTATGTCCGCCCCCTGTGGGACGCCCTTTATGAAATGATGGATGCGGAAAAAATCAAGCATTATATCGAAACCGGCGTTATCGAAATCGCTCCTCTTGCTTTCATGCGCGGCCGCACGCTCAATAACGCCTTTGTGATCCTCGATGAAGCGCAGAACACAACCACGGAACAGATGAAAATGTTTTTGACTCGCATGGGATTCGAGTCCAAACTCATCATCACGGGAGATATTACCCAGATCGATCTCCCTTCCGGACGCCTTTCCGGATTGATCCATGTTCAGTCGGTTTTGAAAAGCATTAACGGAATCACTTTCATTTACTTTGACCAGAGCGATGTCGTTCGCCACGAACTTGTCCAGAAGATTGTCCGGGCTTATGAGGTTGATGGAAATTTGCCCGGCAATAAAGAAGAATAAAGGGATAAAATCCTGATATTTTCCGGGAAAGGAGCGAATAACAGGATTGGCTGAAGCCCGCGTCAAATTCAGAGCGGACAAGAGACTGCGGATCAATGGGAAGCTGCGAAAATCCCGCTTTTTCCATCTCGGCGCCTGGGCGGTTCTTTGTATTGTAGCCGCTTTGACGACCATCCTGATATCCAAGGCGTTCTTTTTCAAGCCTTATGACTTTGAAATTGGAAAAATTGTCGGGAAAACCATCCGGGCCCCCTTTCCATTTGAAGTCGAAGATAAAGAGGCTTATAATAAAAAGGTCGAGGACATTTCTCTCAAAATCCCCCGTTGCTATGAGTACGACAGCTCCGTGGAGGAGAATATCTTCCTTACGATTGATGGTATCCAGCAGGAAATGTCCAAACTCTCCAGCTCCGATATGTATTCTCTTGGAGATGTTCAAAAAACGCTGAAACGCCAGTGGGGCGTAACCTTCTCCGATAATGTGACTACCGAGCTTCTTCAGGTCGGCAATGATTACAGGTTTTTTGACAATCTCAAGTATATGATCCATGAAATCATGACGAACAGGGGGGTAATGGATGACAAATATACATTTCAAACCTTGGAAAGACAGCAATTGGTCAAAGTTGTTCCCAAGTCTTATTTCCCGCCCAATTCTTTTGTCGGGAGCCGCCTGGTCGAATATCCTGAGGAAATCATCCCTGTTCTGAACAGAAATCTGAATATTTATTTTACCGGCGTGGAGGCTCGGTTCATAAGGACGGCTGCGGAAATCGCCTCCACCCTCATCGAACCGAATATCATCTATCGCGCCGATTTGACGGAGGAGGAACGGAAGAACGCCATCAGTCTTGTGAAGAAGGTCAAATACACCTTCATGCGGGGTGACGTCATCATAGGGGGCGCGGAAAAAGTGAATTCCTTTCATGCCAACGCCCTGGCGCGCTTGAATGAACGCATCCGGACGGCGAATCTGATGCAGGCGCTGGCTAATTTCCTCCTGGTTCTGATCATCATGGGATTCGTGGCGATCCTGGTGTACAAATACAAGCCGGATTTGACCTTCTCAGGTTCCAATATCATTCTCATCAGCCTGCCCGCGCTTCTTACTCTTGCCTTTGGCAGACTTTTGATTCAGTTGCTGGGAGATAACCGGCTTCTGGCTGGATATGCCTTTCCTGCCGGGGTGATCGGCATCCTGTCCGTTGTTTTGCTCGATGCCCGCATCGGATTCATTCTTGCCAGCTGGGGGGCGTTTCTATGCGGATTCATGGTTGACATGAATTTCAAGGTAACAGCCCTTGCCTTCATCGGGGGGGCAACCAGCGTTTTGAGTCTGTACAGCGTGCGGGAGAGGAGGGAAATTCTCATGGCGGGCTTCCGCCTCGCCCTGATCAATTTCATCAGCATCATGATCTTCGAATATATCGACGATCCCACTAAAGAAATCTATGATTACGCCCGCATCGCATCCTGGGGGCTTGGCAATGGAGTCGCCTGCGCCATGATCGCCTTCCCGGCGCTAAAATTTTTCGAGGTCTTTTTTAACATGGTGACAGATGTACGCCTTCTGGAGCTGACAGGCATACGTCAATCGCTCCTTGCGGAAATGGAGGAAAAATCCCCGGGCAGCTACCAGCATAGCTTGAGCGTCGCCAAACTCGCCGAACCCGCCGCCATCGCCGTAGGAGTCAATTATCTCCTCGTTCGAGCCGGCGCGTATTATCATGATATCGGCAAGATCATCAAACCCAAGTATTATTCGGAGAATCAATCCAGTCCCGAGGATAAAAAAATCTATCAGAACATCACTCCACACATGGCCGTTCTGATCATCAAAAAACATGTCAAGGAAGGCATTGAATTAGCCAAAAAACATGGATTGCCCCAAGCCATCATCGATTTCATCCCCCAGCATCATGGAACCTGCCTGATTCGCTATTTTTATGATCAGGCGCTCCGGCGTTATAAAGAGGGGAAAACGCACGATCCCGTGCGGGAGGAAGACTTTCGCTATCCGGGTCCAAAACCTCAGAATATCGAAACCGCCATTGTCATGCTTGCAGACACGGTGGAAGCGACAGTCACCAGCAAACTCTCCCAGGCTTTCCTCGATGAAGACGACATCAGGCTGGTCGTTCATAATTCCATTCTGATCCAGTTCAATGACGGGCAGTTCGATGAATGCAATATGACCTTGAGGGATCTTCATATGATTGAAGAATCCTTTTTTAAAACGCTTCTAAGTCGTTATCACCACCGGGTGGAATACCCCGGCCAGAGAAAAATCCCGGAACGGGAAGAGAAAAAAGCGGAGTTGGAAAATTCCAGATAGCCGCCTGATACCGGCGAAATACTATACAGAAAAGGACCTTGCTTATGACAGAAAAAATTCTTGTAACAGGAGGAGCGGGTTTCATCGGATCCCATATTGTAGATGGGCTGCTTCGTAAAGGGTATGACGTATCTGTTTTGGATAATCTCAACCCGCAGGTTCATGGACCAAACGCTGGCGTTCCTTCTTATCTTGACAAGAACGCTGAATTTTTTTTGGGCGATGTAAGGGATTATGACGCACTGAAAAAAATACTGGCTCGCGTGGATGTCGTCTTCCATGAAGCGGCTGCGGTTGGGGTTGGACAATCCATGTATCAGATACGCGAGTATGTCGAAACCAATTCCATGGGCGCCGCCAATATCCTCCACTTCATCGCCAATGAAAAACATCACATCAGGAAAATGATCGTGGCTTCCTCCATGTCCATATATGGCGAAGGAGCCTATCAATGCCCCCAATGCGGACAAATCTTTCCCAGATTGCGCACTATTGCGCAACTAAAGAAGCGGGAATGGGAAATGATATGTGAATCCTGCGGAAAAACGGCTAAAGCCATTCCAACTTCTGAAACCAAACCCCTTTATCCAACTTCCATCTATGCCATCACGAAAAGGGATCATGAGGAGATGTTTCTTTCCACAGGATTCGCCTTTCAAATCCCGGCAATCGCCTTGCGTTATTTCAATGTCTATGGAACGCGCCAGGCTTTGAGTAATCCCTATACGGGCGTCTGCGCCATATTTGCCTCCCGGCTCTTGAACGATCACTCTCCCATGATCTACGAGGACGGGCTTCAGGCGAGGGATTTTACCCACGTTTCCGATATTGTTCAGGCGAACCTCCTTGCGTTGGAGGCGGGGCGTGAAGCGGATTACGAGGCTTTCAATGTGGGAACCGGCGTCGGGATTCCCATCAAAACCGTAGGAGAGCGCCTGCGTTCCCTCCTCGGAAAGGATGATCTCTCTTTTGAATTTCCGGACAAATTTCGTTCCGGCGACATCCGGCATTGTTACGCCGATATTTCAAAAATCGGGGACATTCTGGGCTATTCCCCTAAAATCCGCTTTGAAGACGGAGTCAAAGAATTGGTTGAGTGGGTGAAGATGCAAACGGCGGAGGACAAGGTCCGAACAGCGGCAAAAGAATTGGAAGAAAAGGGTCTGATTTTATAGATGAAATTAAAAAAGGAATTAGCTCTCATAGACGTTTATTCCCTGATCACAGGCTCCATCATCGGCGCGTCCCTGTTTCTTTTACCCGGATTAGCGCATGCCCGTGTAGGAAACGCCTTTATACTCTGCTATATATTGGCTTCCTTGCTCGCCGCTACATCCATGTTGAGCATGGCGGAGCTGGTATCTGCCATGCCAAAGGCAGGGGGGGATTATTTCGTCGTCAAACGCGTTCTGGGTCCCGCTATAGGCACCATTACAGGGATTCTCAGCTGGTTTTTCCTTTCCCAGAAAAGCGCCCTGGCCCTGTATGGCATTTCTCTTTTCAGCGATTTCCTCCCCAATGTCGATATTCATGTGATATCTGTGGGACTCACCGTTATCTTTGTGATTATCAATATTCTGGGCGTCAAGGAAGCTGGTAGAACCCAGGTTTTGTTGACCTTTTTACTTCTCTTTTTCCTCCTGTCCTTTACTATCAGGGGATTCTGGGCAATGGACATCCGGCGTTTCGGCAACTTTGCTCCGTATGGACTGCTTCCCGTTTTCGGCGCAACGGGATTCATCTTTGTTACTTATGGGGGAATACTGAAATGCGTGGCAGTTGCGGGGGAAATCAAAACCCCCGGGAAAACCATCCCCCTTGCCATGATCCTCTCTCTTCTCACTGTTACCCTTATCTATGTTTTCGCGGTTTTTGTCACTGCCGGAGTACTCGACCCTTCAGAATATCATGAATCCGATCTTCCCCTGAATTTCGCCGCTCAAAAATTCATGGGGCCTGTGGGTTCGATCCTTATGGCGCTGGCTGCCATGCTTGCGTTTGTGACAACGGCTAACGGCGGATTCATGTCCGCCTCCCGTTATCCCCTGGCGCTCAGCCGCGACGGACTTTTCCCCCAGGTTTTCAGCCGTATTAATTCAAGGTTCAGAACGCCTCATGTCGCCATTCTCGTCACCGGAGCGTTCATTATCGTTTCCCTTTTTCTCAAGCTGGAATATCTCGCCAAGGCAGCCTCCACCTTCCTGATTCTCACCTATATCGTCGCGAATTCATGCCTTCTTATCATCAGGGAAAGCCGGATACAGAATTATCAACCGACCTTCCGTTGTCCCCTGTATCCCTGGATGCAGATTTTCGGTATAATCGGATACGTCTTTATCCTGTACCAGATGGGCTTGGAATCTCTGATCATAACTTTTGCCCTCGCCCTGATCGGCTTCATGTTTTACTGGTTTTACGGCAGGGCGCGTACGGAAAAGGAATACGCCCTCCTTCATCTCGTGGATCGCATTATCGATAAGAACCTGTCCATAAAGGGACAATTGGAAAACGAACTCAAGGAGATCATCCGGGAGCGGGAAGGAATGACAAGGGATCGTTTTGATGAACTGGTGGAGAAATGCAATGTCCTCGATCTCGATAAGCCCATGAATATGGAGGAATTATACAAGATAGTTTCGGATGTTTTATCGCAGGACATCAAGTTGCCCCAGCAAAGCATTTTCGATAAACTCATTGCCAGGGAACAAGACACGCCTACAGTCATTTCCCCCACAATCGCCATTCCCCATATCATAATCGAAGGGGAGCATGTATTCGATATCGTTCTTGTGAGGTCGAAATCCGGAATCCGATTTTCTGAAACTGCGCAGAATATTCATACGGTATTTGTCCTGATCGGCACCAGGGATGAGCGGAATTTCCATTTGCGCGCCCTTTCCTCCATAGCTCAGATTATACATAATCCCCAATTCGAGAAGAAATGGATGTCTGCAAAAAATGACCAGGCGCTTCGCGATATCATCCTTTTAGGCGGGAGAAAACGATATCTCTGAATACGGCAAGGCGTCGATTCGATTCGTCCGACCTGTCTGACTGGTCGGACTGGTCCGATGAAATAAACAATCCTTTCTCCCCGGGGAAATCTGTTGACATTCTCCAAAGTTTTAAGTTAATTTTAATCTTCTCAAATCCTTTCTGATTGAATATAAATGAGTTATAAAATTTCCAATCAGAGAAAGACGTTTACATGAATCCTTATGAAAGGGCGATTTTATGCTGGATGGAAGAACTATCCTGATTACAGGGGGAACGGGTTCCTTCGGGAAAAAATGCGCGGAAATCATTTTTCGCAAATATAAACCGAAAAAAGTCATTATCTTCTCAAGAGATGAATTCAAACAATATCTCCTCTCCAAAACATTTCCCGCGGATCAGTATCCCATCCGCTACTTTATCGGCGATATTCGCGATAAGGAACGTTTATACAGGGCATTCGAAGGCGTGGATTATGTCGTTCACTCCGCCGCGCTGAAACAGGTTCCTGCATGTGAATACAATCCTTTCGAGGCGGTCAAAACCAATGTCCTCGGCGCCCAGAATATCGTGGAGGCAGCGCTTGATCGGGGGGTGAAAAAAGTGATCGCCCTTTCCACGGATAAAGCCGTGAGCCCGGTCAACCTGTACGGCGCGACTAAACTCGCCATGGAAAAACTCCTGGTCGCCGCCAACTCCTATGTGGGATTGAAAGAATGCATGTTCTCCATTGTACGATACGGCAATGTCGTGGGAAGCAGGGGAAGCGTGATTCCCGTCTTCCTCCAATATGCCGCCCAGGGTAAAAAGGAGCTGCCCATTACGGATGAACGAATGACCCGTTTCTGGATCACCCTGGAGCAGGGCGTTGAACTGGTCTTGACAGCGCTTCATGAGGCTGTGGGCGGCGAGATATTTGTTCCCCGAATACCCAGTATGAAGGTTTCTGACCTTGCCCGAGCCGTTATGCCGGATTGCGCCTTTACCACAATCGGCATACGTCCCGGTGAGAAAATACATGAAAGTCTGATTTCAGAAGATGAAGGACGCTCCTGCGTTCAAGTCTCCCAAAACTATAAAACAATCTATGTCATTTTACCTCCTTATATTTTCGAGACAAGGAACAAGGCGAAATACGCAACCTGCGCAAAATTGCCTGAAAATTTCTTCTATCGCAGCGATACCAACGATATCTGGCTGAAAGTTGATGAGTTGAAAGAGTTGATCAAAGATGTTCGTCCCGAATAGAAATATTCCCTATAGCCGCCAGCTGATCGAAGAGGATGACATCCAAGCGGTGAGCGAGGTATTGAAGTCTGATTATCTGACTCAAGGACCCATGGTCGACTCCTTTGAAAAGACGCTTGCCGAATATACGGGCGCAAAATACGCTGTAGCGTTTGCTACAGGAACCGCTGCGCTTCACGCTGCCTATTTTGCCGCCGGCATCCAACCGGGGGATGAAGTCATCACATCTCCCATTACCTTCGCCGCAACGGCGAACGCTGCGCTTTACCTGGGCGCCTCGCCTGTTTTTGTGGATATCGAACCGGAAACCGGCAATATCGATTCCGCGCGCATCGAGGAGAAAATCACTCCCAAAACGCGTCTGATCGCTCCGGTTCATTACAGCGGCCATCCGGTTGATCTCGATCCCATACATGAAATCGCAAAAAAATATAATCTCATTGTGGTGGAAGACGCCAGCCATGCCATTGGCGCAGCATATAAAGGGAAAAGAATCGGCGCTCTTTCCGATATGACCACATTCAGCTTTCACCCTGTCAAACCCATCACAACCGGCGAGGGAGGCGCCGCGCTTACGGATAATCCCGATTTTTATTCCAGATTGAGGCTTTTCAGCTCCCACGGCATCACCAAAGATCCCACGCTGCTTCAGGATAAAAATCAGGGAACCTGGTATTATGAAATGCTTCATCTGGGTTATAATTTCCGTATCACGGATATTCAATGCGCCCTGGGCGTTTCCCAGATGAAAAAACTGGATCGCTTCATCAGGGAGAGAAGGGAACTCGTATCACGATACCAGGAAGCCTTCAAAGACGATGATCGCTTGATAATTCCTTTCGAGAAGGATTATGCCTTTTCATCCTGGCACTTGGTCGCCTCGCGTCTCGAGGGCGATTTTGTCTCAAAACGAAAAGCAATTTTCGAGGCGCTCAGGGATAAAAAGATTTTTGTCCAGGTTCATTATATCCCCGCCTACTGGCAGCCTTATTACCAAAGTCTCGGGTATGCTCGCGGAATATGTCCGCAAGCGGAGAAATTCTACGAGGCTGAAATCTCCCTCCCCGTTTTCCAGGGAATGATATCAGGGGAAGTGGATTATGTCATTGACACGGTCAAACAATTGCTGACATTGTAATAAATGTAATATATCAATTTCCGGAGAGGTGGCGGATGAAATCCGGGATCGTGGAAATCGCAGGAAGAAAGGTCGGTAAAGGACATCCTTGTTTTATCGTGGCGGAAATGTCCGCCAATCACAACCAGAGTTTTGATGACGCTGTCCAAATCCTTCATGCCGCTAAAGAGGCTGGCGTTGACGCAATCAAACTTCAGACATATACTGCGGATACGCTTACCATCCCATGCAATAATGAATATTTCCAGATAAAAGAAGGTCCTTGGGCGGGACGAACCTTGTATGATCTCTACCAGGAGGCATATACCCCCTGGGAGTGGCAGCCAAAGCTCAAGAAAATCGCGGATGACATCGGTTTGATCCTCTTTTCCACCCCCTTTGATGATTCGGCGGTGGATTTCCTGGAGAAAATGAATGTCCCCTGTTACAAGATAGCATCCTTTGAACTTGTTGATCTTCCTCTCATTCAAAAGGCCGCTTCAACAGGCAAACCCCTGATCATGTCCACTGGTATGGCAAATCTTTCTGAGATCGAAGATGCTGTTAATGCGGCGCGAGACGCCGGTTCGGGCGACATCATTCTTTTGAAATGCACAAGCGCTTACCCGGCGCCTCCGGAGGACATGAACCTTGCCACCATACCTCACATGGCTGATATGTTTCATCTCCCCCTTGGACTTTCCGATCATACCTTGGGTATTGCCGCTTCTATTGCCGCTGTCTCCCTTGGCGCTGTCATGATCGAAAAACATTTCACGCTTTCCCGGGGAGAAAAAGGTCCCGATTCCTTTTTCTCCATTGAACCTGAAGAATTGAAACAAATGGTCCGGGAGGTTCGAACTGCGGAAAAAATGGTGGGAAGCGTTTCGTACGACATTTCCGAAAAAGAGAATGCAAGCCGCATATTCCGCCGTTCGATATTTGTGGTTAAGTCCATGAAAAAAGGGGAGGAGTTTGATTTACAGAACCTGCGCTCGATACGCCCGGCGAATGGATTGGCTGTAAAATATCTGCATGAGATAATCGGGAAAAAAGCCTCCCGTGATATCGAGATGGGAACGCCTCTGGATTGGATTCATATATCCTGATCGTTCATTCTGTACTCTGATTATTCGGGAAGATTTTATCATGATGGCTGCCGAAAAGGGAAAAATAATGTTGAGACCGGCGACTCTGGAAGACGCAAAACTCCTTTTTGATTGGAGAAATGATTCTGTTACCCGTGACGTATCCTTTTCCAGCGAACCGATTGCATGGGAAACCCATATCCCCTGGTTGGAAAAGGTTCTACAAAATCCATCCAGGAAAGTCTATATCGGAGAGAGGATGGAGGATCATATTCCGATTGGGCAGGTTCGTTTTGACCTTCATTCCGAGGAAGAGATTGAGATCAATATTGCCGTTGCCCCCGCGTGGCGCGGAAGGGGATTGGGAACAACTTTGATCAGAGAAGGAGTCGATAGAATACAGCGGGATTTCGATGGAATCAGAACCATTATCGCCCTGATCAAACCGGATAACGCAGCCTCCAGAAAAGCCTTTCAAAAGAACGGTTTTGAATACAGGGAAACATTTATAGTGAGGGATAAAATACCGGCGGAAAAATGGATTCTCGAAATAAATTGAATGCCTGGATTATCATACAGGCGAGGGTGGGCTCCTCCCGCCTCCCTGCCAAAGTCCTTAAAATCATACAGGGGAAAACCGTTCTGGAACATGATATTGAGAGATGTTTGCGCATACGTCGCGCTGATGGCGTTGTTATCGCCACCACCCGGGAATCCGAGGCGGACAAAATCATCCAGGTCTGCAAAAAATTTCCCCCGGAAAAAGTTAAATATTATTGCGGATCAGTCGATGACGTCCTTTCCAGGTATTATGAATCCGCACAGATGGTCGGCGCAAACGCCATTGTTCGCATTACTTCCGATTGTCCCCTTCTGGATCCTGTAATGGTTGATTCCATGATTGATATGTTTTGGGGCAAAAATAATAATTCCAAATGTATTGATTACCTCTCCAATCTGGAACCGCGAAGTTTTCCCAAAGGGCTGGATACGGAAATCTTCAGTTTTTTCGCCCTGGAATGCGCTCATAAGGAAGCCCAGCTTCCCCGGGACAGGGAGCATGTCACCACTTATATCCGAAGTCGCCCGGACATCTTCCCACGGGCAAATTTCGCCCAGAAAGACAATCAATCCGGCATGAGGTGGACATTGGATTATCCGGAGGATTTTGAGTTTATTAAAAAAGTTTATGATTGTCTTTACCCCAAAAATCCGGAGTTTACAAGCGCGGATATTCTGTCCCTTTTGGAGAAACATCCTGATATAATTTTGCTCAATCAAACTCGATCTCAAAGATGACAATACCATGAATAATGAAAAAACAATTATCATAAGAACAGACGCCTCCTCCAAAATGGGAATCGGGCATCTTATGCGTTGCGTGGCGTTGGCTCAAGCCCTGAAAAAAAGAGATTATTCCGCTGTGTTTGTATCCCGGAAACTGGATGGAACATGTGAGGACATTCTATCCAATTTTGATTTTATTCCCGAATTTCTCGAAGATGGCGTCGATGAAGAAAGGGACGCGGCTCTTACCTCGGAAATCGCTGAAAATCATGACGCCCGATGCGTCATGGTAGATCATTACGGATTGCAGGAGCGTTTCAGAACCTTTCTTGTGAATAAAGGACTTCGTCTTTTTGTTGTGGATGATCTCCCCAAACAGTCCCGGATTTCGGCGGATGTCATCCTGAACCAGAATTTCGGCGCCCAATCTCTCGAGCCTGTTTATAAAAAAATTGCGCCGGAAACCAGGACCTTTCTCCTGGGAGAGAAGTATGTCATGTTTCGGCAGGATATATTGACAAGAGGAGAGTCCGCTCGATTCCTCAGGCCTCGTAAACTGGAAGCGCTTCTCCAGAATAAGAGGAATCCAAACATCCTCGTTACTTTTGGAGGAACAGACGCCCTGGGGATTTCTCCTCACATCATTCAGGTATTGAAGGAAATTCCCCCGGATCTCTTTCAGCAGATTTACGTTGTCATGGGATCTAACACCGCTTCATCAGTCTTTTCAGCGACAAAGGCTGCCATGCGGGATTTCTCGCCCGCCAATCTTTTCATCAATCCTGATATGGCGGGCATTATGGAAGATGCGGATATCGCCATCACATGCGGGGGTTCAACGGTTTACGAGCTGGCTTTCATGGGCGTAGCGCCGATCATCCTCAAAGTTGCGGAAAATCAGGAGATACTATGCAAGGCTTTTTCCCGGAAAAAAACCGCTCGCGTCCTTTTTTATCCCATTAAAAAGGA
>JAFGFK010000047.1 GCA_016931135.1 Candidatus Sumerlaeota bacterium
AATCCATGCTGGAAAAATGAAAACGGCGCTTATATCGACAAGGCTTCGCTTATAAAGGAGCGAAGAAACGCCAAAGATCGCAGGATGCTTTTGGATTTGGAAACAGACATCGACTTTTCCCAATGGATAAGAGATACGGACAATCTTGAGAATCCATCGGCGCCAACGATCGAGGAAGGGGGCGCCGGCGGTTCATCCAAATGTCTGAAAATGTTTTACGCGAATTTCACGAACTGGGACACTTTAGGGATTCCGATGAAGCGTCCCTTTCCGGAAGGATATGGACTGACCTGCTTTTTCGCAAAGGGGGAAGAGCAAACCACAATGCTTTCTTTGGAATGGGAGGAGCGGGATCGTTCACGCTGGATCGCCTCCATAAAGATCACCCCGGAATGGCAGTTTTTCGTTCTTGTTCCCGAGGATTTCAAATACTGGCACAGGAGCGCAACCGGGGGTAACAGGGGATTCATGGGCGACAAGTTCAATCCGCAAAATGCCGTCCGGTTCCGGTTCGGACTGGCAATGTCGCACACTTTCATCCCGCGGGGAGAGCACGCATTCTGGATGGATGAAATCAGCGTTGCGCCGGATATCCTTGGTGGAAGATACGAGGAATTTTCCGGACCGGTTCTTGAAACCATAAGCCCTGCGTATAAATTTTATCCGGTCAAGGAGATTCATTCCGTGGAATGCGCGCCCCTTCTGGGGGAAACGCCGCCGGCTTTGAAAATAAATCTTTCAGGATTCTCTCCCACATGGCGACCCCAGGGAACAGGATACGACAAAAACAGAAAAAGACGATTTATCCCACTTATTAAAACATTCGACAAAAACGGGCTCTGGAACGGAACGCTCGCCTCTCTTCTTGTCCATACGGATGGAAAATACAGGAACAGCTGTTTTGCCACAATAACCTTTGATTCGCCGGAAATATATAAAAGAAAAGAGGCGCTGGAACTGATCGCCGGAGTCTGCGGGATATTGAAGAGGGGGATATTTCTCACGGAAGGGGGCTCGGAATATTTCGCTTATTTCCATGATGATCGGGAGGCGCGGCTCGGGGCGCGCGTTCTCAATATCTCCGGGGAAACTCAGGATCTGAAAATCGATTTTTCCATCAAGGCAAAGGATACGGGAAAAATTGCGTATCATGAAACGCGCGGTTCCTGGTTTGCCCCCAACCAGCAAAATAACTCTAAAGTTACATGGAAACCGGAAAGTTTCGAAAAGGATGCATACATCGTTTCCGTGAAACTCACTCAAGGGGGGAAGGTCATCGATGCCCTCGAGCATGAACTCAATATCTGGTTCCCACCGGAGAACAGGGATTTCATCCGGGCAAGAGAAGGACATTTTTATTCCGATTTGAAAAAGGAAGTCTGGATGCCTTTCGGCGTGAATTACATGCCCTCCACAGGAATCGCATTCGAGGAAAACGAATCCTTTGAACACTGGTTCGATCCCCACGCTTACGATCCGGAGATCATAGAAACCGACCTGGCGCGGGTGGAGAAGGTTCTGAAGATGAACATGGTGAGCGTCTTCCTTTATTCAGGAAGGACCTACAGCGGCAATCTGCTGGATATCCTGTGCCGTTGCAGGAGGCATAATCTGAAAGTTCATTTTTCCCTTCGTCCCTGGGCGGACCCGCTTCAGTTCAACCTCGATTCCGTGGCGGAAACCATCAACCAGTATCGCCTTGCGGAAAATGACACGATCTTTGCCTATGACATTGCATGGGAACCCTGGTTTGGCCCTTATGAAAAAAGAAAAATGTGGGATGAGGAATGGAAAAACTGGATAGAAACTCACTACGGCTCGATAGAGAATGCGGAAAAGGATTGGGGGATCGATGCGGAACGGGATGCGGAAGGCAATGTCACATCCCCATCGAATGAGCAGATATCAAAAGACGGAAAGTGGCGCGTGATGGTTGCCGCTTACAGGCGGTTTGTGGATGATTTCATCTGCAAAAAATACTCTTATGCCATCAGGAAAATAAAGGAAATCGATCCGAACCACTTGGTGAGCTTCCGGATGTCCGAGGCGGGAAATCCGACATGCGGGCAGGAGCATTATCCTTATGACGTTCGGGCGATAGTCAAGCCGGTGGACTTTTTCGAACCGGAAGGTTACGGACGTTTCAGTTCCGAGTGGGATGGAACGCGCAACGGCATCTTTACAGCGTTTTATCTGCGATCTCTGGGGAAGAAGCCTGTATTCTGGGGGGAATTCGGGCAGAACGTGTGGGCGGGGAGCAACTTCTCCCCTGATGAAAGGCTGCGCGATATGGAAAGAAAAGGGTATCATAATTTCTTACGCATGATACTCGATAGCCGATCCGATGGAGGAAGCGCCTGGTGGTATCCCGGGGGATTCCGATGGAATGAGAACAGCGATTACGGGCTTTTGAATCCTGATGGAAGCGAGCGCCCCCTCATGGAAGCCATCGAAAAATATCATGAGCTGATCAAAAATCCCGCGTGGCTGAAAGACAAACCCGATTTCATCCCGGACGCATGGCTGATTGTGGATCGGGATAAAAACGTTGACGGTATTTGCGGGATATACCGGGAAACCGAGACGGAATTCTGGAAGCTGCAGGAGGCGGGAAAAACCATAGGATTCAAAACCGAAGGAACGGGCTCCTCATCCGTGGATGTATCCCTGATTGCTATTGGGAACGTCCCCTTTACGGGTTTCAATCCGCCAAAATATCTGAACAGCGTCTTCAATTACGTCAAATTCAAAAACAGGGAAGGCGAATGGATCGAAGCGGGAAACAGTGGCGAAGTAATTGTCGAGAAGGACAAACCTGTGGCTTTGAGCGTGTCTGTTTCCAATATTGGAGATGCGGCATGGATCGGCTCGTTATCGCTTCGGGATAATCAGAAGGGCGGGGTATATCTGAATGCAACCGACGAATCGGACATCATCTTTCAAATCCCCATTCCCGGCGATGTTCCCTTCTTCGGGGATGTAATTCTGGAGGAAACGATCTGCAAAGAGGGGATCAGGGATAAATCAAGGATCGTACTAAGGCTTTATGCAAAAGATCGGGCATGGTTCGGCGAAAAGATGGAATTCACGCTGATACCGGAATAAATAATTTGACAAATTTTTCCCCATAATGTCTTTCAAAGAGATAAACTGTTACCAATATAGAAAGGCGAGAAAATGACATTAAAAGTCCACTGGCATCAGTTTACAAAGCATCCGAATTCGGATTCCTGCTGGTCTCTTTCCACGGGACCCGATGGTAAAATTTACGCTGCGGCATGCAGCGAACATCTCCCCGGGGAACGGGTCATCCTGGTTCGATACAACGACAAAAAGGATTCCCTGGAATATCTCATGGAAATGGACAAGGCAGTGGATGATCCGCGGGAAACGGGAAGGGCGACGCAATGCAAGATCCATTACAGTTTCGCCCCTTCGCCCCAAACCGGCATCCTCTACATGGCGACGCATCTATCAGGTCCTCCGATCGATCAGCCGATCTATTCACCCTGGCTCTCCTGGCATGACAAGAAGAGGTGTTTCCGGGGAAGCGCCCTGGTTGCATTCGATACGAAAAAAAACGAGGCGCTGTGGTGGGATACGCTTTTCCCGAAAGAAGGTTGCCGCTGCCTTTACCTGGATGAGGAGAGGCAATTGCTTTATGCCCTGAGCTACCCGAGGGATCATATCTTCGTTTACGATCTGAAAAAGAGAGTCTCCCGCGATCTGGGAAGGATCGGCTCGGTGAATTCACAGGTTCTCTTCCCGGATTCACGGCGCCGCATCTGGACAACAGACGA